>CAZWGD010000139.1:0-6518 GCA_964633235.1 uncultured Desulfobacteraceae bacterium
AATGGGATTCTTTCACCGGTCTCATTGGCCTTCAGGATAACGAACTGGCCCGGCTTGGCCTTTTTGGCAATCAAAGGGGCTTCGATTTCATTCAAGATAACGGTCCCTTCGGCCATTTCTTCCCGCTTTACAATTTTAAACATCGTACTCCTCCACTTGAAGATGTAATTAGGAAATCACAACCACCGGTCCTGAAAGCAGTATCAGTCACAGACTGGATCCGCCGAATGAAAACCCAGACCGCAACACCGGGGAAATGCTTTCCTCAAAAGCTGCGTTTAAAAAACCTTATAATATACATAGAGTTTATCATAAGGCCAACAAAAAAATGCGGTCGGGGGACAATTGCCCTCAGCCATAAGCCCATGGACAGGCAAGCTGTGCTACTGAAAGGCTCGCGCAAAAAAATCACAGATTTTCAGTGTTCAAACGCTCGGTCAGTAAACACAAAAATAAACAGTCCGCCCCGGCGAATTCCGTATTTTCGCAATCCGCCTGCGGTGGACTGAGCGAGATGGCTGGGCCCTTAAAATGTGACATAATTATTGCACGCGCCCTAAGGCCCGATGAGGCCTTCGTTTCGGCTTATGCACCGTTAAGGGATAGTTTCGCGGATAAGCTGGTAAGACGCGAGCGGGGCTTATCATTATCAAGGGCGATCTGGACGGCCTTGGTCGTACCAATAAGGATAACCAGATGTTTAGCGCGTGTGATGGCCGTATATAAAAGATTGCGCTGTAAAAGCGGATAATGCTGGGTGAGAATCGGCACTACGACGGCCGGGTATTCGGACCCCTGAGATTTGTGCACCGATATGGCGTATGCCAGGGACAACTCATTCAGTTCCGCGGCATCGTATTCGACGACCTTATCCTCATAGTCCACCGCCAAACAATTACGGACCTTGTCCGTCAGGTGAATGGTGCCGATATCCCCATTGAAAACATCTTTTTGATAGTTGTTGCGCAAATGCATCACCTTATCCCCGGGTTGATACCCGCCCACACGGTCACCAGAGCGTGTATTCAAGACGCGTTGAAGTACGCGGTTCAGGTTCAGGGTTCCCACATCGCCTTTGTGCATGGGGGTCAGCACCTGGATATCCGCCACGGGATGCATGTCGAACGATTGAGGGATGCGGGACTGGCACAGTTCCACAATCGTCTGCACGACCGATTTCGGATTGCCCTGTTGGATAAAATAGAACTCCGATAGCCTTCCGGAGTAGTCCGTGCCTTTCAAGGTCAGAGATTCACCGTTGCGAACTTTGTGGGCGTTGACCACGATGGCGCTCTGTGCGGCCTGTCTGAAAATCTGCGTGAGTTCAAAGGTCTTGATTTTTCGAGATCGGATCATATCGTGCAGCACGGTTCCCGGCCCCACGGGGGGCAGTTGGAATACATCCCCCACCAGGATCAGCTTGCAGGTCATATGAACGGCGTTGACCAGGTGATACATCAGCACCACATCCACCATGGAGGCTTCATCGATGATAACGGCATCGGCATCTAAGGGATTATCCCGGTGATGTTCGAAAAAGTCATCCCTGAAACTGTATCCGAGCAGCCGGTGAATGGTCCGGGCCTTCTTCCCGGTGACCTCCGAAAGCCTTTTGGCCGCTCTACCCGTGGGAGCGGCAAGCAGGATGCGTTTGCCCATGGCCTCACATATGGCGGTAATCGATCGAATCAGGGTGGTTTTACCGGTCCCCGGCCCCCCGGTGACAACGGCAACCGGGTGCTGGAGGATCCCGTCAAGCACGGCCATCTGTTCATAGGAGAGTTTGATGGCCAGTTTCCGTAAAATTTCCAGGGTAATCTGATGCTCGCTGAGCGCAGGTTCCGAAACGGAAACGGTCAGCATAGCGTCAAGCCGTGAGGCAATTGTCTCTTCGGCCTGGTGAAGGGATTTAAGAAACACGGCCCGGCGGCGGGGGTCGCCGGGTGCATTTTCCACCACCAGTTCATCGGCGTCAACCAGGTCGCCGACAGCCTCGGCAAGGCGGTATTCGGGGATCTCAAAATTCCCGGCACAGCTTTCCACAAGCTTGTCTTCATGGACGAAGGTATGGCCCTCATGGGCAAATTGCCCCACCTGGTGATAAACGCAGGCCTGGACGCGCTTGGGGTCATCCCGTTGCAATCCGCGGTTTAAGGCAATGGCATCGGCCACATAAAACCCGATGGAAGGTATATCGCGAACGATTCGGTAGGGATCCTTACTGATAATCTCAACGGCCTCGCTCCCGTACTCTTTTAGGATCCGGGCACAGTAAGTGGTGCTGATGCCGTTTTCCTGGAGAAACCTGATAAAATACCTAACGGAATGGTGTTCATTCCAGGCCCTCAAGAGCCGTTTGAAGATCTTTCTACCGATACCCTTTACTTCAAGAAGCCGTTCCGGTCGTGTTTCTATGATCTCCAGGGATCGCTTGCCGAACCGATGGATAATGCGGTTGATAATGACCGGTCCCACCCCTTTGATAAACCCGGAATCCAAATATTTGCGAATACCTTCCACGGACCGCGGCAGTCTGACTTCAAATTGCGCCACCTTAAACTGTTGGCCGTACCTGGTATGGGTTTCCCAGTGGCCCCGTATTTTCAGGGTATCCCCGGGATTAACCCCGGGCATGTGCCCGACAACCGTGGTTGGATTTTCGATTTTCCCAACCCTCAGCCTGGCAATGGTATAGTGGTTTTCCGGATTGTAAAAGGTAATCCGCTCCAGATGCCCTTCTAATGTAATGTGGTCCTGGGAGGAAGAGGGCATCATGCTACGGCCGGCGGATAGGGGCGGTTTGGACAATCCAGGCGATGGATTGGGATAGGTTTTCGGCAATATGATCGGGAAAGGCATCCCGGGCGGCCAGCTCCTCCGCGGCAGCTTTACCGTAGCCTGTTTTAACAAGAACCGTACGGCCGCATCCGGCGTTTTTCCCGCAGAGAATATCCCTTGCGCGGTCACCCACCATAACCGATGCTGCCAGATCGATTCCGTACTTCCGCTGCGCCCTGAGAATCATTTCCGGCTTGGGCTTGCGGCAGTCGCAGCCCTCATCTGGACGATGGGGACAAAAAAAGATATCCCGGATATGCCCCCCCTGGGAGCCCACTTCTGATCTCATATGATCATGAATACGCTCCAACATGGCAATCCGGATGATTCCGCGGTTTACCGCCGATTGATTGGTGACAATCATCACGGCAAATCCGTTTTCCGCCAGCTCAACCATGGCATTCAGGCTGCCGGGCAAAAAATGAAACTCATCCGGATGTTTGATATAGGCTTTCGAATCCCTGTTGATAACGCCGTCCCGGTCTAAAAAAACCACTTTTTCGTGCATGGATTAGGGCCTCCAATTCATTTAAAGGTCCCGCAGTGACGGTTATTCTGCAACGGTAATCACATCCGGAAATCCGTTTTGAATCAATAAGGCTTCGTATGCCTTGGCTTTTTCAAGGCTGAAGCATTGCCCTACCCGGACTCGGTAAAACCGTTCCGTTCCATTATCAAACACTGTGATATGGGCGTTCTGATACGTCTTATCCAAGTATGCCACCAGTCGGCGGGCGTTTTGCAGATCAATAAAGGCCCCCACCTGGAAGGTAAAGTTGCCGGTGTAATAATCCACGGGTTTAGGTCCGGGCCGTACAGACGCTTTTGTATCACCGGCCACTCCCACGGCGACAATTTCAACCGGTGTGGTGCCCGGTCCCACCACACCCAGCATTTTGGCCGCCCCATAGGAAAGATCGATGATTCTACCGCGCACGAAAGGCCCCCTGTCGTTAATGCGAACCATGGCTTCCTTGTTGTTTTTCAAATTGAACACCCTGACCATCGTACCCATGGGGAGGGTCTTATGGGCCGCGCTGATGCCGTACATATTATAGCGCTCCCCGTTTGATGTTCTGCGTCCATGAAATTTTTTGCCGTACCAGGAGGCCAGTCCCCGCTGCCTGAAATTTCTGGCATTCGGCAGGGGTTGGTACCATTTTCCCATCACCTTATACGGTTTCGGGTAGCTTGGGCTTGTCCGCGCGTCTTTAGCGGTCGACACAGTGTTCTCGAAGGTTGTTACGGCGCATCCCTGCATACCCATAATAATCAGCACGCCCAAAAAAAACCGGGCCACAGCCATGGCAGCTCCCCCCTTACGGGCCGAAGATACCGGAACGAAGATGTCGGATTTGCTGTAGGGCATGCATAACCCCCGATTATGAGTTTTTTTTGCGCTGGAAGTTTACCACGACATCTTCGTCATCTTCAACCGTATTCACCCCGATACCCCTTGGAGCCCTCGGCACCATATTGCGCTCCCGCGAAACCAGCGGCCTTTTACGGCGAGTGATCCAGGTATAGTTCACGGGTGACGCAGGCGGGCTTTTCGTCCTTGTAGTGGGTTACGTAAAGCAGTTGTGTGTCGGTTTCTTTGCCGATATAATCGACCAGATCGATAACTCGCTGTCGATTCAGGGGATCCAACCCATGGCAGGGTTCATCCAGACACAGCATCTCTGGTGACTTCACCATGGCCCTGGCCAGCAACACCAACCGTTTTTCACCGTAGGAAAGATGATCCATGCGTCTATGCATCAACGGCCCCAGGTTGAGCCTATCCATCCATCTGCGTGCCTTCTCACCCTGTCGTGGTGTCGCGCTGCGGTATAACCCAACGGAGTCAAAGAACCCGGAAAGGACCACATCAATGCACTGTATGGATTTCCGGTAATCGATCTGCATCTCTGATGACACCAGCCCTACTCGCTCTTTAATCTCCCAAACGCTCTCCCCGGTACCCCTGCGTCTGCCCCACAGATAGATCTCGTTGGCATAGGCTTGCAAATGCCCCCCCGTAATCAGGTTCAGCAGGGTTGTTTTTCCGGATCCGTTCTCTCCGTAAACCGCCCAGTTCTCTCCCCGCCGTACTGTCCAACTAAAATTTTTCAAGACCTGGATGCCTCCATAGACCACCGAGACATTTTTCATGCGTACGAGCACAGGTGTCTCTTTTCCATAGCGATGCTTCCGGAGCGGTCTCCCCGGGCAACCGGGTCGTGCGGGTGATGGTTCGTTTTGACACATCCCCGGTATGTTTTTATTGTTGAGAACATCCCGTCTTTTTCCCTTCAGGACGACCCTGCCCTCGCGTAGATATATAACATGGGAAATTTCCGGTGGTATCTGTTCCCATCTGTGGGTGACCAGGATGATCTGGGTTCCCTTCCGCATCAAATCGCGCAGGGTGTCCGTCAATCGCCGCCGGCTTCTTTTGTCCAAACCGGCAAAGGGTTCGTCTAGTATCAACAGCAGGGGAGACTTCAGCAATGCTCGGGCGATCAGAACCTTCCGGATCTCACCCGTGGAAAGAAAGCGCACACCTCGATCCAGGAGGTGGGCAACCCCCATCCTGTTGATGATGCGGGTGGCGCTGGGATCGCCGGCCTTGTGTTTTGGCCCCGCCCCAAAAAGGAGCTCCGCCGTCCGGAGATAATCATCGAGCCTTCCGGCGAAAAAACGAGCCTCATCGCGGTCCTCTTCGCGGTGGATGATCTTTTGATGCTGTTCAAAGGAGACATACCCGATGGCAACCGGCCGGCTCATGGGGTGATGGCGCCGTATCCTCCCCCGCACGACGGGTGTCTCCCCAATCAGCGCTTTCACCAGGGAGGTTTTCCCGGCGCCGTTGGGACCGATGACCGCCCATTGCTGTCCCCTACGGATTTCCCATGAGGTGTGCGCAAGAATCAAGCGGTCCCGTATGCGCATGGTCGTGTTTTTTAAATCGATAAAGCGTCTGTTCGGCATGAATGGACAGTTCGGCGTCAAAATTCTAGGAAGCCATAGGCATCCCCACAAAAAAAAGAATCAATGAAAAACGGCCGGCACACATCCCAATGTACGCATCAAAGCAGGCCTGATAGAACCTGGGTGGATACTCCCACATGAATCGTATCTTGACGGATCAAGCTCCGCAGGGTAGTAACCAATCCAGGTCTATATAGACACAAACGAAGTAAAAATCAATCCATGACGGAGAGGGAAAATTCGCTATGACCCACCACCATCACCATGCGCATCATACCGTAGAAAGCAGCTTATCCTTCAACCAGAAGCTGATGAAGCTGCTGCAGCATTGGATACGGCATAATGAGGACCATGCGGCGACCTATCGCGATTGGGGCATGAAAGCGGAAGAGAATCATATCGCCGCCGCAGGCGCTTTGATCAAGGAAGCCGCTCAAATGACCCAACAGATCAATGAAAAATTCAAGGCCGCTATAAATCTACTAGAGCCCCTCGAATAGGGCGTTCCCAATTCAGGGTTAATCATGGTGAATACTGCCGCGCCGGAACCCGGCGGAAGCATCAATTTCACCTCGGCTTCCCTGCCCAGCCCCATGCAAGCCTATTTCAGGGCGGTGAGGAATGTTCTGAGATTGGCTTTTTTGTTTTTCAACCCCAGCTTGATGCGTATATTCCGTCGGTGGGATTCAATGGTGCGTCTGGATAAG
>CAZWGD010000140.1:0-6446 GCA_964633235.1 uncultured Desulfobacteraceae bacterium
ATACGGACCCGGTCGCTCTGGATGCGGCCCCCCCCTTCCGCAAATATTTCTCTTGCCCGGGAGTGGGTGACTTTCACACCGGTGTTTTCGAGAATGTTGGCGGTCGCGTCATGGAGTTTCCGGATCTGTTTCCCGTTGACCACCCGAAGCGAGGGTTTGAAAATCAAGTCCTTATCCATTTTGGTTGGCGGTCTCTTCGATGGGTTGTCCGCCTGTTTGTTTCCAGTTTTCATACGGATCCAATATACCCAATGCCAGACTCCGGGAGTGGGCGCAGACTTGGCGGAAACCCTTCGAGGCATGCATAATTGTTGATGTGTTCCTAACAATTAGCGTTCGGCCAGCCATTAACAGCCTTCTGTGTATCTGTCAAGAAAAAAATAGGCTCACCGTTGGATTTCAAGGGGCCTTGTTATACAAGTGAAATTTAGAATGAATAAAAATATATATAATTAAATAGGTTAATAAGAGACGCAACCTGGCATACATGGCCTGAAATTAATCAGGAAAGATGCCCAAAAGTGTAAAAACAATTTGACATTATAGACAGTGGGGAATACAAAAAGAGTTCAGAAGACATACACAATATAATGATTGACAGATATGAAAAGTCAACCATAGTGATCCAATGGATGGTACCGATGCCGTGGGAAACCCGCTGGGGCGATTTCAAGCGGCATTGGATAAGACAAGTGGAAACAGCATACCATGCAGCATAAAAAAGCAGGTGTAAACGCTTTTGCCGATTTGTCCTTCGAGAAACAGTCGGCGTCTGAGCGCGTAGCCCAGGTCTTTCTGGAAAAGATAAAAAACCGGGAGTTGGAAAATGGTCATCGTATGCCTCCCCAGCGTGAACTGGCCCAGATGTTCGGCGTGGGGATGTCCACCATTCGGGAAGCGCTGAAAATCCTGAATGTAATGGGATGTGTGCATGCCATTCACGGCAAGGGCACCTTTGTCGTCCACCCGTCGGAGACCAGGGATGAAATTGTAGACATCAACCAGGCCTTGAAGTTGATTTCGTTTTCGGATGTGATGGTGGGGCGCCAGGCCATCGAATGTGCCGCCGCCGAGCTGGCCGCTCAAAACGCCAAGCTCGAGAACCTGGAGGAGATCCGGAACGGTATCGATGAAATGGAAAAAAATGCCGGAGATTGGGAAGCTTGGTATGATGCGGATTTGATGGGATTTCACCTGACCGTTGCCAGGGCCAGCCGGAACCAGACCCTGATGGAGGTCTGCAAGACCTTGATTCAGCGGGTTCGCCAGGAATTCACGCCCCAGATGATGATCTCTCTGGACAACTTTTCAGAAGAAAATTTTCTGGCCGCCCTTCAGACAGCCAGGGAAGTCTATCAACATATCAAAGCCAGGGATCCCAAGGGCGCCAGCTTTGCCCTGAAGGAACACCTGTCTATCGTTTTGGAACATGAACGCCTGAAAAAGACCGAGAGTCCGTAAATTAGCAAGTCTGCGGCACCTGACTTCGGCTTTTGGGGTTAAATCCAACCCCCTCAAGCTATGGGGATGACCATCATGAAGCCAAAATCCAAAGAACCGGGCTATATGGAAAGAATCGCACGTCTTAAAAAGCGGGTTTTAAACTCCCAGCCGTCAATGGACCTTGAGAACGCGCGGATTCTCACCGAAAGCTTCCAGCAGACCGCCGGCCAGCCCTTGGCGGTTCGCAAGGCCAAGGCATTTCGGGAGCAATGCAGGCAAAAAAGCGTCACCATATGGGAAGACGAACTGATCGTGGGCTGTTCCGGCAGCCGGATAAGAGGTGGGATTCTCTGCGCCGATGTGTGCTGGTCCATCTTAGACAAGGAATTGGATACCATCAGCGAGCGGCCGTTCGATCCGTTTTACCTGGATGAAGAGGGTCGGCGTATTTTTACCGATGTGGTCAAACCCTACTGGAAGGGGCGGTCCAACTTCGAAAAATGGCTGGCCCAGATGCCCGAGGATGTCGCCCCTTTAAGAGAACATACGGTGATCTACATAGACCGCAAGGCGGTACGCGGCCCCGGTGAGCTGACCGCCGGTTTCGACCTGCTGCTGGCGGAAGGCATCAACGGCATCCTCAACAGGATCGACAAAAGAGAAGCCGGGCTGGACCCGGCCGGACAGGGCAACTATCCGAAGATCGCCTATCTCAAGGCGTTGCGCATCGTTGCCGAGGGCATCGTCACCCTGGCGGAACGCTACGCCGGCGAGGCCAAACGTTTGGCCGCTGAGGAAGAAAATCCCCAGAGGCGGCAGGAGTTGCTGGAGATTACCGAAATCTGCCGGCATGTGCCGGCCAACCCGCCCCGGACCTTCCGCGAAGCGATGCAATCGGTTTACCTGTATCATATCTGCACCTTCATGGAGCAAAATGCGGCCAGCTACAACCCGGGACGCATGGATCAGTATTTGTGGCCCTATTACATAGCGGACCTCCACGCCGGGAGGATTACACCGGAATATGCTCAGGAGCTGTTCGACTGTCTTTGGGTGAAATTCAGCGAACCGTGCCTATTCCAAGATGCCACTAACGCGGAGTACGCCACCGGGTACAACATGTTTCAGAATGTGTGTGCCGGCGGCGTCGATGATAACGGGCAGGACGCGGTCAACGATCTTTCCTATATGATCCTGCAGGCCACCATGGACGTCCGGCTTTATCAGCCGTCCCTATCGGTGCGCTACAATCTGGGAAAGAATCCGGCCCGCTTCCTGCGCAAAACCGTGGAGCTGATCAAGCTGGGAACCGGTTTTCCGGCCTTTCACAACGACGAGGTGGGCATCCGTATGATGCAGAACAAGGGGGTCCCGCTGCGCGAGGCCTACAACTGGAATCCCTGCGGATGCGTGGAAACAAATCTGATGGGCAAGCTCAGAGGGCTGACGGCCATAGCGGACGTAAACCTGGGCAACATCGTGGAGTTCGCCCTGCTCAACGGGGTCCAGCGAAAAAGCGGCCTCAAGCTGGGTATAGAAACCGGTGACCCCGAAACATTCACCGACTTCACCAACTTCGAAACGGCCGTCAAAAACCAGCTTGCCTATATCATCCGAAAGGTGGTGGAAGCCAACGCCGTACTGGACGAAATATGGGACGAACGTCCGGTTCCGGTGACATCTCTGACACACGTCGAATGCATCGAAAATGCAAAGGACTACGCCTGGGGCGGTACCAAGTACACCACCGGAAACGGCATCATCTATGACGGAGTTGCGGACTTCATCAACAGTATAGCCGCAGTGAAACATCTGGTTTGCGACAAGAAGATGATCTCCATGGCCGCACTGACGGATGCGCTTGACAACGATTTCAACGGCTTTGAAAAGATCCATAACCTCTGTTTGGCGGCACCCAAGTTCGGCAACGACGATCCCCGTGTGGACGATATCGCCGCGGACATGTTCTCGTATATTGCCGCCGAAACGGAGAAATATCAGGGTAAATACGGCAAAATGATGGCCGGCATGCTGCCGGTAACGGCCCACGTCCCTCTGGGGATGAGTGTTGGCGCGCTGCCTTCCGGACGAAAGGCCTGGGTCACTCTGACCGATGGCATCAGCCCAACGGGCGGAACCGATATCAATGGTGCCACCGCCGTATTAAAGTCGATCGCCAAAATTCCCCACGACCTGTTTGTCTCCGGAACCCTGCTTAACATGAAACTGGAGCCTGCCTTTCTGGAGTCGGAAGCCGGCATGACCAACCTGATGGCGCTGCTCAAAGGCATGTGTTCGCTGGGCATCTATCACGTCCAATTCAATGTCATTTCGGCCGAGACGCTGCTAAAGGCGCAGCAATATCCTGACGATTACCGGGATCTTCTCATCCGCGTGGCCGGGTACACCGCCTATTTCGTGGAACTGGGCAAAGACGTCCAGGATGAGATCATCAGCCGCACGGTTCAGCGCAGCCAAACCGGCTATGTCGTACAGAATCTGACGATCGGGTGAAGTGAAAGATTTTTTATCAGTGACAAGGCCACCAGGAAAAGAGGACACCAAGGGCACCATTCTCCACCTGGAGAAAATGGCCCTGTTTGACGGCAGGGGCATGCGCACAGTGGTTTTTCTCAAAGGATGCCCGTTGCGCTGCCGGTGGTGTTCGACGCCTGAATCGCAGAAACTCATCCCGCAACTGGGATACCATGCAGAGCAATGCGCGGGTTGCCAAAGCTGTGTGACCGTCTGCCCCCAAGAAGCCATTCGACCCGGCAGGGACAGACGAAGGGTGGAAACCGATCCTGGTCGGTGTGACCTATGCTTTGAGTGTGTTAGGGTGTGTCTCCAGAAGGCACGTAAAGCTTATGGCCGCGAGGAGTCCTGCCGGCAGGTTTTGGAGGAGATAGAAAAAGATGACGTGTTTTATTTTCATTCGGGCGGCGGGGTCACCCTGAGCGGCGGGGAACCGCTGGTCCAGGTCGACTTCGTGGAGGCCGTTCTTGCCGGCTGCAGAGAGCGGGGTATTCACACGGCCATTGAGACCAGCGGCCATGTTCCCTGGGATAAATTTCTCAAGGTGCTGCCGCTCGTGGATGACATTCTCGTCGATATCAAGGCTTATGATTCCGGGCGCCATGAGAAGCTTACCGGGCACGGAAACGGGCAAATTTTGTCAAACCTTGACGCAATCGACCAAGCGGACTTTCCTGTGGATCTGTATATCCGGATTCCGCTGGTTCCCGGAATAAACGATTCCGGGGAAAATTTGTCGGCCACCGCCCGGTTTTGTAGAGGTTTAAAGAGATTCAAGGAGTTGCATATCCTCCCCTATCACCGTTTAGGTGTTGGATCTTACCGATTTCTGAACATGGATTACCCCCTCGAAAGCATCGAAAGTCCGACAATCGGGATGATCGAAGCAACGGTTGAAAGATTGAAAGGGGAAGGAATTGAGGTAAAAATTGGCGGATGAACCCTAACGTCGCCGAACATTTTGAGGCTAAAACACTTCAGAGTCCAATAGAGCCATGCGTTTTCAAAAAAAAGTGATCCTGATAACCGGTGCGTCAGGCGGCATCGGAAACGAACTGGCAAAAGCGTTTGCCCTGGAAGGTGCAAAAATCGCTCTGACGGGACGGGATCCCGAACGGACCCGATCCATAGCCCGGCAGACGGATGCCTTCCACTACACCATGGATGATATTACCGATGCCGGTGTCTGCACGCGCCTCCTGCGGCAAGTCGCAGAAAAAGGCGGCGGCCTGGACGTACTGGTGAACAATGCCGGAGCCATCATCCGGGCGGATACGACCGACACCACCGCTGACCAGTGGCGGCGGATCATGGCCATCAATCTGGATGCCCCTTTTTACCTTTCCAGGGAGGCCGTAAAGATTATGCGCCGCCACGGACAGGGCGGTGCCATTGTCAACGTAGCCTCCATCAACGGCTTTGTGGGCCGCAAGACCCTGGTCGCCTACAGTGCCAGCAAGGGTGCCTTGATTCAGATGACCCGGTCCATGGCCCTGGATTGCGCCAAAGACCATATCCGGGTTAATGCCGTGTGTCCGGGGGCCACCGATACGCCCATGCCCTTTTCAAAGCATGCCGTGCCGGTGACGCGCGAAATGATCCATAACCGGCTGAAGCAGCAGATACCGCTGGAGCGAATAGCGGCACCCATCGAAATTGCCAAGGCCGTTTTGTTCCTGGCCTCATCGGATGCCGGTTACATTACCGGTACCAGCCTTGTGGTGGACGGTGGATTTACCTGTCAGTGACGGACAAGGAGTAAAATAAAACCCATTAGGAAAAGGAAGATCCCATGCAGTTAAAGGCGATAACGGAGAAATGTTCGGGATGCTGCACCTGTAAACTGGTCTGTGGTTTGGCCAACTTCGGTCAGGTCAGCCCGGCCATGTCCGCATTGGCGGTTCGAGGCCGGTTTCCGGCGCCCGGCACTTATGACATTTTGCTTTGCGACCAGTGCGGTTTGTGCGCCGAGGCCTGTCCAGAGGAGGCCATCGAGGAAAAGGACGGTGTTTATTTAATAGATGCGGAAACATGCGTCAATTGCGGAGAATGTGTGGAGGCCTGTCCCCACGGTGTGATGTTTGAGCATCCGCAACTGGACATTCCCATCAAATGCACGCTTTGCGGGGAGTGCGCGGAAATTTGTCCCCGGGACGCACTGGTACTGGAAGAATTATAAAGGAGATATGGTTATGCTGAACGGATATTCGGGGACCATCTTACGGGTCGATTTGACCGTCGGCTATGTTCAAAAACAGGCCTTGCCGGCAGACCTTACCGAGAACTACATGGGCGGCCGCGGCTTTGTCGCCCGGGTGCTGTTCGAAGAGCTGCCGTCCGAAGCCGACCCGCTGGGTCCCGAGAACCTGTTTATCGCGGCAACGGGCCCCTTGTCCGGACACTTTCTGCCGGCCTCGGGGAAAACCCACTTCGGGTGCAAATCACCGGCCACGGGCGGTTACGGCGAC
>CAZWGD010000141.1:0-6417 GCA_964633235.1 uncultured Desulfobacteraceae bacterium
TATCATCTCAATGACAAGGCCAATGCAAGGCTGATCCTGCAGCAGTTGATCAAGAAGTATCCCAAATCGAATGAAGCCCTGGTGGCGCGCAAAAAAGTAGCGGGGCTATAGAGAAATGAAAGCCGCTCCGTTTCCCAAGAATCCTATTTTTTCCTACGGGACTAAAGCGTCGCTTTTTCTTATGCGATGATCAAGGTCATTGGCATAGATCCAGGCCTGGCCGCAACAGGCATCGGCATCATCCATGGGAATGGATCTTCGGTTGCCAAGTACGCCTACGGTACCATCAGCACCTCACGGCGGGCCGCTTTGCCCGCCCGGCTGCATACGATCTTCACAAAGCTGCTTCGCGTGTTGGAAGCGGAAAAACCCGATTTGATGGTGGTCGAAGATATTTTCTCCCTCAGCCAGTATCCAAAATCCGGTATTGCCCTGGGCCAGGTCAGCGGTGTGATCCTGCTGGCCGGCTCCAGGCGAGCGCTGGTGGTAAAAGAGATCCCGGTGCGTGAGGCCAAACGGATCCTGACCGGAAACGGCAATGCCGACAAACAACAGCTTGAAAAAGCGGTACGCCACTTTGTGCGGGCACCGGAGCCCATAAAGCCCTTCCATGCCTCGGACGCGTTGGGGCTGGCGCTCATCGGCATGTTTCGATACCAAAAACAGCCGCCGGGTGTAAATCATGGCTATTGATATACGGCACCAATCATTCCTTATCATCTAGATTTGAAAATCCGGTAGATTTGATAGAGTTGAAAATCCAGTGCCAGGTGTCAGTGTTCAGGTTTCAGGTCTGGTGGTTTCTGACACCGGCACCTGGATAATTTAAGCTAAATCATCAACAGTCTTTATTTACACCCACAGCCGCCCACCGTCGAGGGATAAGATGATCGGCTATCTTCAGGGAACATTGCTGCAGAAAGCGGAGGACCGGATCCTGGTTTTATGCAACCAGATCGGGTTCGAGGTGCTGCTGCCCGCCGTGGTTATGGAAAGCATGCACGCCAGGGGCATCGGGGACGAGATTGCCCTGTACATCTATTACCATCAGACCGAAAGGCAACCCAAGCCGGTACTGATCGGATTCAACCACGAACTGGAAAAAGACTTTTTTCAACACTTTCTTTCCGTTGAGGCCATCGGTCCCCTCAAGGCGGTCAAGGCCCTGGATATCCCGGTCGAGGAGGTGGCTGCGGCCATTGAAACGCGGGATGTGGCCAAGCTCAAGCAGTTGAAGGGCATCGGCGTGCGCACCGCCCAGAAAATCGTCGCCGCTCTGGAAGGCAAGATGAGTAAATTCGCCTTGACGCACCCTGCCGAAGCCGGCGACTTCTCCGAAAGGGACGATTTCAAGCGCCAGGTCCTGGAGGCCATGGTCAGCCAGCTGGGGCATAAACCCGGGGATGCCAAAAAGCGGATTGCCGACGCCCTGAAGCGCAACCCGGACATATCCACCGCGGAGGCGCTGTTAGATGAAATCTATCACTCGAAGTACGGTTCACGGTTGAGGGTTCAGGGGTGCGATTCATGGCTGTTGGTTTACGGAAGCCAAAGATCAGGTTGCGGGTTGAAGGTTTCAGTGTTCAGGTGTCAGGTCTGGCGGTTCCTGACACCTGAAACCTACGCTGGTTTCAAGACGAACGCCGCAAACCCGGCCAGTTTAAGCTTCATTACCACCAGTTTTGATTTACTTCCGGGTTTAGGGTTTCCGCCTGCGGCGGATTTACGGTTTGGGGTCCAAGGGTTCGAAGATTCAAGTGAAATAACAATTTTCAGGCAAGACAATAGCCGCACTATAAAAAAACCATGACCGATGATGTGTTGAAGCATTTTAAACCGGCTGAAAATATTCTCAGCAGAGAGGCCTTGGATGTCGACAACGGGGCGGAAATTCTTTCCCTGCGTCCGGAAAGGCTGTCGGAGTATATCGGGCAGAGCGAAACCAAGGAAACCCTGGAAATAGCCATCGAAGCCGCCAAGCTGCGGAGGGAGCCCCTGGATCATATTTTGTTTCACGGACCGCCCGGTCTGGGGAAAACCACCCTGGCCCACATTATCGCCAACGAAATGGGCGGGAATCTGACGGTGTCTTCCGGACCGGCCCTGGAAAGGGGGGGCGACCTGGTCGGTATCCTTACCCACCTGGACACGGGGGATGTCCTCTTTGTGGACGAGATTCATCGCATCCCCAAGGTGGTTGAGGAATTTTTGTATCCGGCCATGGAAGATTTTGCGGTGGATATCGTTTTTGACAAAGGGATTCACGCCCGCAGCCACAAGATTCCCCTCAAACGCTTTACCCTGGTGGGCGCCACCACCCGGGTGGGCTTATTATCGGCGCCGCTCAGGGACCGCTTCGGGATTTTCCGCAGCCTGGACTTCTACAATGAAACGGATCTTTTCGCCATCGGCAAGCGATCCGCGGCACTGCTCAAGATAACCACCGACGATCAGGGGGCCCACGCCTTGGCCCGGCGGTCGCGGGGGACCCCCAGGATCGTCAACCGGCTGTTAAAGCGGGTAAGGGATTATGCCCAGGTGCGGGCCCGGGGAACCATAACCGAAAAGACGGTAACGGAAGCCCTGACCCTGGAGGGGGTCGACCACATCGGCCTGACCAACCTGGATCGGCGCTACCTGAAGACCGTCATCGAATATTACCATGGCGGACCCGTGGGCATCGAGGCCATTTCCGCCACCCTCCAGGAGGAAACGGACACCCTGGTGGACGTGGTGGAGCCCTATCTTCTGAAAATCGGCATGCTGCTGCGCACCTCCTCCGGGAGAAAGGTGGCCGCATCCGCCTACCGGCATCTGGGATACCCGGTGCAGAAAACCTTCGGCTGAAGCCGGAGATGGAGGTTCAGGGTTCAAGGTTCAGGGTTCAAGGTTCCTGGTTCAAGGTTCAGGGTTCAAGGTTTCCGCCTGCGGCGGATTCGAGGTTTTTCAACTTAGCAGACGGGATCTATAACCGGTTTCAGGTTTCGGGTGTCAGGAAAAGCCTCATATTGCCGGCACATTAATCCTGAACACTGACACCTGACACCTGAACCCTGGACCCTGAACCCTGAAACGAACACGATGTCCATTATCACCCTGACAACCGATTTCGGCCTTGAGGACGCTTACGTGGGTATGATGAAAGGCGTCATCCTGGGGGTAAACCCCTCGGCCGTCATCGTTGACGTGACCCACGGCCTGAACCCTCAAAACGTGGTCCAGGGGGCCTTCACGGTGAGCGCCGCCTACGGCTGTTTTCCGGCGGGTACGGTCCACCTGGTAGTCGTGGACCCGGGCGTCGGCGGGGAGCGGCGCATCATCGCCCTGGCCCTGAACGGCCATCGGTTCATCGGCCCGGACAACGGCCTTTTCCAGCTCGTCCTGGGTCAAGAGGATCAGGGTGATCAGGGGAAGATAGAGGCCCTGGTTGCAGCGGAGCGATCCGATCTGTTCCGGCAGCCGCTGAGCCGTACCTTTCACGGCCGGGATATCATGGCACCCCTGGCCGCCCACCTCTCCCTGGGTATGGCCCTGGAAGCCTTGGGTCCGGAGATTCCCAGGGAGGACCTGGTCCCCCTGGATTACCGGCCGCCCCGGATTGCCAGGGACGGCACGCTGGCGGGGGTCATCGTGAGCATCGATCATTTCGGCAACTTGATTACCGACCTTCATGCCCGGCGGCTGGCGGACCTGTACCCGGGAGTCCCGGACCGAAAAATGATGGTCACGGTGGGCGGAAGGCGGATTCCGGGGTTGTCCCGGACCTACAGCGCCGCGCAAAAGCACCGTCCCCTGGCACTGGTCGGCTCCAGCGGGTACGTGGAGATCGCCGTCAATTGCGGCAGCGCCCAATCCTATTTTCAGGCCGCCTGGGGGGATCGCATCGCCATTGAAGCGCTTCATGGATCAACGCCCATCAGCTAAGGCCGACAGCCTGATCTTGGGGGTCACCGGCGGTATCGCCACCGGAAAGACCACCGTTTCCGGCATGCTGGAAGCCTTGGGGGCGCCGCTGATCGACTTCGATATTTTGGCCCGGGAGGTGGTCATGCCGGGGACGCCGGCCCTGGCGCAAATTGCGGCCTGTTTCGGCAGGCAGGTTCTCGCCCGAGACGGTTCGCTGCACCGTAAACGGCTTGCCAACATCGTTTTCGGGGATGCCGCCAAGCGCAAAACCCTTGAAGGCCTGATCCATCCGGCCATATTCGAGGCCTACGAAGAGCGGGTCAGGGCGCTGGAAGCCACGGCCCCCCACGGAATTGTGCAGGCCTGCGTGCCCCTGCTCATGGAAAAAAGCCTCCAACCCATGTTTCACAAAATCCTAGTGGTCTATATCCCCCGGAAAGAGCAGGCCCGGCGTCTGGCCCGGCGGGACAAGATCAGCCTCTCCGAGGCTTACAGGATTATCAATTCCCAAATGCCCATCGACGAGAAGGTGTCCCAGGCCGATTTTGTGATTAATAATTACGGCTCCCTTGAAGACACCCGAGCTCAAGTGGAAAAAACCTGGCAAATGTTGATAAAGATCCAATGCGGTCAAACAGGCCGGCACCCTTGAACCAAAGTCAAAGTCTTGGGATTCAAAGGCTTGAAGGATCAAGGGTGCAAATGACGGGATCCCTCCGTTCTCGTCGATTGAAACGTTTCGATTACGATCCCAGTTTCCGGCGCAAATGCTGCGTCAGGTGATCACTTGGCTTGGAATTTGCGGATAACCATGCGCACTCGCAAGCGCCATGCATTTCGAACGTTAGCCGGGGATAAAGATTAAACCACTCAAGTTTCCCACCCCAATTTAGGGATGGAGCCAGCAACAGCCTGATCGAACACCTTAATAAAGGACTGAAAATCGTCCTCAATTTCAAAAAGCTCAAAGATCTTTGACAAACTGACTTCAAAAAGACCGCGAAAGAATTCCCAAATCCTGCGGGCATAGGTAAATGCTGCAGTTTCGTCTGCGATATCCTCAAAAAGCGGCCCCAAACCAGCATAGTTTTCCTTCTCATTCAGATAAGCCAGTGACGCGTAGCGTAGAAAACTCATTGTCGTGGCGAAAATCTGTGCATTAAAGCCGTTACTGGGATCCTTTCCCAGATGCAGTAGCTGCTTGCTTTCCTTGAAGAAGACCTCACAACTCCAACGAAAGGTGTACTTTTTTAAGATCGTTGGAGCCTGAAGCCGTATATCGGTTGACAAAAAGGCGACCCATTTGGATTTCTTTCCCTGCTTTTTGCCCTTTTCATCCGTATCTGTCGGCTCCTGATAGCCTTTAGCGAAAACAATGACCACTGGATCTTGTATATCGGGCATATTCACCTTGATTCGTTTTAGCAAAAGTCCGCAACGTTTGCTTCGGGTCATGTCTTTTTTGATATTCTGGTATAGCTCGGCCAGCCGGTAGTGTTTGTGATTGTATTCATAGAGAGTTTTGCTGTTTTTCAAACGGCAGATCACATGCAATTTTTGATCTATTTCTCGGATTTCGTTGATGATTGTGGGCCATGCATACCAGCTGTCAAACAGGACATATCCGGCCTTGATTCCCTTTGACATGGCGCGCTTTATCATCGCAACGGCCAGGTCTAATTTGGTATTATTGGCTGCATCGTAGCTCATACGTCCATTGATACTGCGACGGTTGCCAATATTTTGGCGGCTGCCGGTATGGCGTTTTTTGCTGAACCAATATGAAAAATCAACCGGATAATAACCGCTGGCAGTAAACAGCCCCAAACTGACCAGACAGAATCCAAGAACGCTGCGCCCAAGGGTGTGGTCGTAAATGAATGAGACGTTTTCGATATCTTTGCCCCGTTTAGCGATCACGGTATCGTCGATGACAAAATACCGCTGATGATTCGCGTGGCGATCAATACCAATTTGACGGTAGATCTGCAGAACTATCTGGTATAGCAGTGTTCGCCAACGGTATGACCGGTGTTTGAAACGATAAAATGCGTTTTTCCCGGCAACAGACCACTGGTGCCATTGTTTGTTGCAAAAGCTGTTGATGGTATTGAGCTTGAGCAACGGGAGCATGAAGAGAATGAACAATAGATGCGATGGGGGGTAACCGTCCTTTTTGATGACGTCGCATGGACACAACATGGTTTTCAATTTTAATGAACAAAATAAGCGATCGATTTTGATGTCCAGAGTTGGCTGGTCATTTTTGAGGTAATTTTGAATTTCACCTTTGAATTTACTGCAATTTGTGGTAACCATAATCAAGGACTCCTTTTGGTGGATTATGTATTTAATTCGACAAGTTAAATATACCACAAATTGGAGTCCTTTTCTACTTCTTAATACCGTTTTTTCTAACTTCTACACCCGATATCTATAGTAGATTGGGGTGGGAAACTTGAGTAAACCATTTAAGATAAATAAAGAGGTCGCGACACACGGCTCTAGGTC
>CAZWGD010000142.1:0-6411 GCA_964633235.1 uncultured Desulfobacteraceae bacterium
ATCTTCGCTTCCATCGGGACAGATTTTTAATATCCCCCCAGGCAACGATCCGGTCGTCAAACTTCCGTAACAGGTTCTCGACCAGAATTTTTATGCTGTAGGGAAGTCGCCCGATATCGGCCACCCCCTTCTCCTCAAGCATGGTGATATCGGCGAAGGCGTACTCGGTTCCCTCTATGTTCATCCGCCTGATAAAGTCTTTGGCATGCATCTGGTTTCTTCCTTTTTTTTTCATCGCACCCAGATTCCAGGAGCCGGAATGTCTGCGGTAGCGCCATTTCGGTCCTATTAATCCACCTGCAGCTCGGTTAGATTTTCATAATACGCGAGGGCTTCCGGGTTTTTCAACGCGTCTTTATTCAGCACCGGTTTGCTTTCAATGATTTTCTTTACGGCCAGTTCGACTTTTTTCATGTTGAGCGTATAAGGAATATCGGCAACAGCAATGATTTTAGCGGGTACGTGCCGGGGAGATGCATTGCTGCGGATGGTATGCCGGATCCTGTCTTTCAGATCTCTGGTCAGCTCTGCTTCGGGTTTGAGTTTCACGAACAACACCACCCGGACATCGTTTCTCCAACTCTGTCCGATGACCAGGCTGTCCTCGATTTCCGGCAGCTGCTCCACTTGACGGTATATTTCAGCGGTCCCGATTCTGACCCCGCCTGGATTGAGAGTGGCATCCGAACGGCCGTAAATCACCACCCCACCCCGATCGTTAATTTCGATGTAATCACCATGACGCCAAACTCCCGGATAAACGTCAAAATAGGCCGCGTGATATTTTTCACCCTTGGGGTCATCCCAAAAATAGATCGGCATGGAGGGGAAGGGCGTCAGGCAGACAAGCTCTCCTTGCTGATTGAACACCGCTTTTCCATCTTCCCCAAAGGCTTCCACCTGCATGCCCAACCCGCGGCACTGCAACTCTCCTGCATAGACCGGTTCCATGGGATTGCCGAGGGCAAAACAACCGTTCAAATCGGACCCCCCCGATATGGATGCCAGTTGCAGATCGGGCTTTACAGCCTCATAGACATATTCGAAACCCTCGATGGAAAGCGGGGAGCCGGTGGAAAGAACGGCCCGCAAGGGAGCTAAATCGTACTTCCGGCGTGGAATGATGCCCGTGTTTTGAAGGGCGCCGATATATCCGGCGCTGGTACCGAATACGGTAATCTTTTCGTCCTGAGCCATTTGCCAGAGAGCCCCGGGATCCGGAAAAAATGGATTGCCGTCGAAAAGCACGAGGCCGGCTCCCAAGGCCAGGGAACTGACTAGCCAGTTCCACATCATCCAGCCGCAGGTGGTGAAGTAAAAAATGGTATCCTCCCGCTTTAGATCGGTGTGCAGCATAAGCTCCTTGAGGTGGTGAACCAGTATGCCGCCGGCGCTCTGGACCATACATTTGGGCAGCCCGGTGGTGCCGGATGAGTACATGATGTAAAGAGGGTGCCCAAAGGGCAACTGTTCGAAGGTTATTTCAAGACCGGATTCCTGGGCGATGAAATCCCCATAATGCACGGCATGGGGTACGTGGTCGATCAGGGGTGCTTTTTCGGTATAGGGAACCACGACCACTTTTTCAATTGAAGGCAGTTTTTGCAAAATGCCGGCGATACGCTCCAGGGAGTCTATTTTGCGGCCCTTAAAAAAATAGCCGTCGGCGGTAAACAGCACTTTGGGGCGTATCTGTCCAAACCGGTCCAGAACGCCCTTGATCCCAAAATCGGGAGAGCAGGAAGACCATGTGGCCCCCAGGGAGGCGGCGGCCAGCATGGCGATAACGGTCTCCGGCATATTGGGCATAAATCCGACTACGCGGTCCCCCGGCACGACACCGGCATCCCGCAGCGATTTTGCCGTCCTGGCCACCTGATCGTAAAGCGTCGCATAGGTAATGCGGAGGGACGGCCGGGATTCCCCTTTAAAAATGAGGGCCGTCCGGTCATCACGGTATCTGAGGAGGTTTTCGGCAAAATTAAGCCGGGCCCCGGAAAACCATTTGGCACCCGGCATCTTGGTCAGGTCATCCACCACTTCCCCATAGGGTCGTGAGGCCTTGATGCCGGCAAACTCCCAAAACGAGGCCCAAAAATCGGCAATATTTTCTACGGACCATCGGTACAGTGATTGGTACTCGGCGAATTCGGTACCATGCCTGGCATTGATGAATTCAATAAAGCGATAAAGGTTGGTTTCTAGAATCTTTTCCTGGGATGGCCGCCACAACAGTTTCCCCATGAGTTGTCCCCCTTGGCATCATTAATGTTTAAAGCTGCGCTGACCCGTATAAACCATTGTCACCTCGGCCTCGTTGCAGGCCTCGATAGATTGGTAATCGTTTCCGGACCCGCCCGGCTGGATTATCGCTGAAACGCCCTCTTTAATCCCGACGTCGACCCCATCCCGAAAGGGAAAAAAGGCATCGCTGACCATGGTGGCACCGATAAGTCCGCCCTTTTCTTCAGCCACCCTGTTGTCGATTTCGGCTATTTTATCCAGGTCGGTTTGGGTGTTGTAAGGTGTTCCAAAGGTCTCGAAGCAATAGCGGTCCGCCAATTTACGATACGCCTTGTCTCTGGCGATTTCAGCCACCCCCACCCGGTCCTGTTCTCCGGTTCCGATACCGACGGTCGTCAGGTCCTTGACATAGATAACCGAATTTGAGGTAATTCCGGACTCCACCAACCAGCCGAAGAGCATATCTTCATACTCCTGGGGTGTGGGCTCGCGCTGGCATCGATAGGTTTTTCCCTGATATTCGCATTGCGCAAGGGTTACATCAGCGGCGGTTCGCGCCTTGGGAACAAAGGACCACTGGGCGATAACCCCGCCGTCGATCAAGCTTTTAAACTCCACGTATCGCTGGCCTACAAAATCCTGCAGCCGATGAATATTGTCGATCTTGATCACCCGGAGGTTTTTCCGCCGGGCCAGAATCGCCAAGGTCCCTTCTTCGAACTCCGGGGCCACCACCACCTCGGCATACTGTTGAGAGACCGCTTCGGCCGTTTCCCTGTCTAGGGCACGATTCACGGCGATGCAGCCGCCGAAAGCCGCTACCCTGTCGGCCATATAGGCCCGGTGATAGGCATCCGCCAGGGATTCGGACTGGGCCGCGCCGCAGGGATTGTTGTGCTTGACGATTACAGCCGTGGGTTTCTCTTTAAAATATCTTAGAATATTCAGGGCATTGTCCGCATCGGTAAGGTTTGTTTTTCCGGGGTGCTTTCCGGATTGCAGCAACTCAATATCCGATGCCAGGTATTGTCCGGGTTGAATGGTGGCCGCATCACCCAGGGCCAAGTTGCCGTTGGTCAGGCGGTACAGGGCCGCTTCCTGTCCCGGATTTTCCCCGTAGCGCAAACCTTTCTGCACATCATCGATATTCCAGAGCACTTTCTCGTAAAGAAGGGTTTGACGCGTACCATCGCCGATAAAGCTGATCTCCATCTGCGGTGGGAAGTGATCGGCGACAATCGTCTTGTACATCTGTTTTAAATCTTCAGCCATTTTCGTTCTCCTGTGTGGTTGGGTTCGGGGTGTCGAACCTTCGGGTTGCGGATCTGTCCGGGGAGTTGATTACACCCCCGTGTTGTAACAGGCTTGCACCGCTTGAAAGGCGACACCTTTCAGATAATCGGCAATGGTGCGATCATAGCCGGCGGTGTGCTCGAAGGCCTTTTGCGAGAGACGATAGCGCAGACCGAGGGATAAGGCCCCTTTGTTCGCTGTGAGCTCATCGATAAGAGCGGGATAATCCGAAGGATCCACAACTGACGCCACGCGGATAAAGTTCTTCGCCGAGGCCCGTATCATGCACGGTCCGCCGATATCGATGTTTCCCCGGGCCTGTTCCGGTATGACGTCCGGTTTGGCAATGGTTTCACTAAACGGATACAGGTTGACCACTACCATGTCGATGGCCACGGCCCCGGTTCGCTTTAAATCCGCCTGATGGGCATCATTATAGGTTTCCGTCAACAGTCCCAGATAGATCTTGAAATCGAGGGTTTTTACCAAACCGCCCTGGGTTTCCGGCTGCCCGGTGTAGCTGGAGACCTGGGTCAGATGGTCATCCGCGCTATTCCCCAAAATTTCCTTTATTTTCTGGAAGGTCCCTCCCGTGGAAAAGATGCGTATCTCCGGAACCAGGGTGACCAGTTTAGGAATGAACTCCGCCAGCCCGGTTTTGTCGGAAACACTGACCAGAACATTTTTAACCTGTACACGATCATCTACCCTATCCACAACATTCAAGCCCATAATCATTACTCCTTTAAATATTTGAAGAATGTTCCCGGTTTTCACCTTTCGTGCGTGTGATGTTTGCCTAGATAACGGCTGTTTTTCGCGGCCGCACCGGATCGAATACATATCGATTTCCGCCACGGTTCCGCACCCTGATTCCCGCCTGAAAATAAAGCACAAGTCAACACATTTTAAAAGGATGAAGTGACCGGCTGCTTGAGGGCCGCGATCATTCCCCTACAAAAGACGGAGCATCCGGAAATATCACGGAAACCGGCATGGTGGTTTCTTCGCAAAAAGAGCCGGTATCGAAGCGTAAACCAGAAATGTTAAGAATCCGGCCTCCAGGAACGCAAGCCCCATACCAGGCAAAGAAGGGCCACGCCACTAACGAGGGCTGAGGTGACGCTTACGGCAAATATCCCCCCCGCATGCCATATCATCCCCCCGGAAAAAGCGCCCAGCATCCGTCCGGCACAGGAAGCGGCCAGATAGCCTGACATCATGGTTGCCCGCGTTCCGGGTAGAATTTCCGTAAATAGGGACATTGAGGTCACAATGGTAAATTCAAAGGTCAGAAACACAAGAAACAGGGCCGCCAGGGCGAGGCCTACGGTTTTTCCGAAAAAGGGGAGCAGCAAATAACAAAAAATCGTTATCGCACAGCCGATGACGATGGCACGGATGAGTCCCAGGCGATCGGAAATTGTCGCCGTGAGCCCCTCACCCAACAGTTCTGCAATACCGATGACCACGGTTGCACTGCCCACGGCCACGACGCTTAGACCGAAATAACTCTCCAGCCAGATCCCATACACGACAAAAAGGTTGTCATTGGCAAAACTGATGAAAAAGGTGTAGCCCACTGCACCCATGGCCGCCGGCTCCCGGCCGACACGACGCCATATCTCGATGATGCCGGCGTGGTTTTGGACAACCTGATGATTTCTTTTTTCGGAGAACAGGACCACAAGAAGTACCCACCCCATAAGCCCCATGGCACCGATGGCAAAAAAGGGAGCGCGCCACCCCCAGACGCCGATCAAAAGACCCACCAGGGGGATGCCGATCAACGAACTTCCCGCCCAGTTCATTTCGGCGATACCAACGGCCAGTCCCCGTCGTCGATAGGGAACCTGGCGGCCGATAAAAGCCTGCGCGGAAGGGTCAAAAACACTTTTTCCCAACCCCGCTAGCAGAAGTCCCAACAGCACGACACCGTAAAAAGGGAATAATCCGGCGGCGAACATGCCCACGACCAAAATCGCCGACCCGGCCCACAGCATCCTTCGATATCCCCACTTGTCGCCCAGCGGTCCAAACAACAAGCTGAATATACCGGAAAATTGGGTGGCGGCAATCAGGGATGTGGTTGCGGTAAGGGATACCCCGAGACCACGGCTGAGTACCGGGGCAAAAGGATAGACGAACCGTCGTGCCGTATTGAAAAGGAGGCGAATCAGTGTGGCCACACTGATCTGGAGGATCACTTTTAGATGCTGATCCGTAGATGGCCTTTCGAACTCACCATGCATGGGAGATTCTCCAAAGAGGTGGGGAAAATTCCCGATGCAGGCTACCTGGGAAGGTCGGCGGATAGTAAGGTTCTTAGCACATCCTCTTTACCGACAATTCCCACCAAACGGTTATCATCAACCACGGGAAGGGTGTGATAATTATTATCCACCATAAGCGCGGCGATTTCTTCAATGCTCGTCTCCGGAGAGACATAAACCGGGTCCGGCGTCATGGCGCTGGCGACCGTAAGGGCGGCTATTTTTTCCACTTCCCTATCAAGCCGTTTTATGGACGTCAGCGGCATGAAGCCATCCAGCAGTGTGAATAGAGACGGGATGGGAAAGCTTTTCTGTTGGGCCACGAGGTCGCTCTGACACAAGATGCCCACGAGCCGACCGTTGTCGTTCACCACGGGAACACCGTTAATACCGTTTTCCAACAGTATGCGGGTAGCCTTAATGATCTCCATGTCAGGTGAAACCGTGATCAGTTTTTGCGTCATGATGTCTTTTGCTTTCAGCATATGCCCCCCGCTAATCTTCTTCCCGGCACAACCGGGAGACACTCTGTCCCCGCCAGATTCCTCTTCCCGAAATAGTGGGAATTTTTTTGTTCTGGAGGTGTTTGGCGATTTTAACG
>CAZWGD010000143.1:0-6404 GCA_964633235.1 uncultured Desulfobacteraceae bacterium
GGTTCAGTCCGGATCGAACCGGGTGCTTAGCAAGATGAACCGGGGATACACCCGGGAGGGATACCTTTCCCAGGTCGACCAATTGAGGGCTTATTGCCCGGAAATTGCCATCAGTTCCGATATCATTGTTGGTTTTCCGGGAGAAACCGAATCCGATTTCACGGAAACCCTTGATTTGATAAAAACCGTGGGCTTCGACAGTCTTTTCGCCTTTCAATATTCGGACCGGCGCCAAACCCCGTCGGCCCGGTTCTCCGGTAAAGTCCCGGAAGCGGAAAAAGCGAGGCGCCTGCAGAAAGTGTTAAGCCTTCAAGATCAGTCAACCACCCAGAAAAACCGGCAACTGGTGGGAACTGTGCAATCGGTACTGGTTGAAGGCCCCAGCAAAAAAGGGCCTCTTGAAAATGTCGGCTCGGTGAAAGCGGATACGCAGTTAACGGGACGGACGGCAACCAACAAAATTGTTAATTTCAGCTGGTCGGCGGGGCATGCGGAAGGTTATCGTGACCTGGTGGGCCGCCTAGCTTCCATCAGGATTGAAAGCGCGTTTAGGCACTCCCTCCTGGGGGTCGCCCTAGCGCCCAATCCAATTTCCAGCCGTTGGAAAGGAGAGAATAGCTGTGCTGCATAAAGCTCAAATCATCGGCCTAACAATGGATCCGGAATCGAATACGCCGATTTTGATTTTAAAAACCGTAGAGACGGATCAGGCGGTTCCCATATGGATCGGGCTGCTTGAAGCCACATCCATTGCCGCGGCCCTGAAAGAAATCCATTTTGATAGACCTATGACCCACGACCTGTTCAAGAATTTCATTGAATCCCTTGATATCACAATCCCGAAGATTGAAGTCTGTGCGATCAAAGACAATACCTATTTTTCAAAAATTCATTTTGTTTCGGGAAACGGTCCCTTCACCATGGATGCACGCCCCAGTGACGCTATTGCTCTGGCCTTGCGATTTCATTCGGACATCTATGTGGATGACCAGGTATTGATTGCGTCCGAGGGACAGGAGCAAACCGTTGAGGTGGCCGATGACAGTGAGGAGGGACGCAAGTGGGCCGAGTACCTGGCGAACCTCTCCAAGGATGATTTCGGCGATTATCAAGTCTGAGGAGAGGCTGGATAGGCGTTGTTCTATTGGACTCCGCGCTTAAAATGATCGATAATGCGGAGCAATATTTCATCGAGCGCCACCCGGGGTTCAAACCCGGTCAGCCGCTTGATTTTCTCAAGACTGGGAACCCGCCGTTGCATATCTTCAAAATCTTTTCCAAAGGCCTGGTCATAAGGAATCAGTTCGATAGCCGAGGCTGAGCCGGCGAGGAAGATGATTTTTTCAGCAAGCTGAAGAATGGATATTTCCTCTGTCCCACCGATATTCAGTACCTCCCCGACAGCACCCGGATGATCCATCACCCCCATCAAGGCCCTCACCACATCACTCACATCGGTAAAGGTGCGGGTTTGTTTTCCGTCTCCATATACCGGTATGGTGTCATTCTTGAGAGCCAACTCCACGAAGCGGGGAATCACCATACCGTATGTTCCGGTTTGCCTGGGCCCGACGGTGTTGAAAAGGCGGGCGACAATGGTGTTTAATTTTTTGTTTCGATGATAGGCCAAAGCCGTGAACTCATCCATCAATTTGGCGGCGGCATAACTCCACCTGAATTTGCTGGACGGCCCGTAGATAATGTTGTCCGTTTCTACCAGGGGGGCATGCAGGTGCTTGCCGTACACCTCTGAAGTTGAGGTAATCAGCACCTTCTTTTTAAATTTGGCACACAGTTCCAGAATTTTTTCGGTCCCCTGGATATTGGTTTTGATGGATGTCAGGGGATTCTCCAGTATATAGCGAACACCCACGGCGGCCGCCAAATGAAAAACCACGTCACAGGTGCCGACCAGTTCCAGCATGGTCTCATGGTTCAGGATGGTGTCAATGGTGACGAAAAAGCGGTCTTGATTGTTTTGATCCTTCTGGAGGATGGTGATATTATCCAGGGAGCCCGTGGAGAGATCGTCGATAATATAGACCTCATCCCCCTTTTTCAGATAGGCCTCCGCCAAATGCGATCCAATGAAGCCGGCACCCCCGGTAATGAGTACTTTCATAACTGCTTTCCTTAATCCTTTAGAAACAGATGGTGATACTGCTCATTAGTCATATGCTCTTTGAGCCATCTCGACAACCTGAAAAAAAGATCGCTCAATTCCTCTTGGGGCAGATTGGGGATAATCTTATCCAAT
This sequence comes from uncultured Desulfobacteraceae bacterium, assembly GCA_964633235.1. GTDB lineage: Bacteria > Desulfobacterota > Desulfobacteria > Desulfobacterales > CAZWGD01 > CAZWGD01. The sequence continues at coordinate 2,258 of CAZWGD010000143.1, forward strand.
ACGGCATCATCCGAAAATTTTTGCAGATAATACTTCACCGTGTTTTCGTCGGTTTCACGGTCCAGGCCGAATCCCACAAGCCCGGTATAATTCTCAACAAAGCGATGTGAATGGATCATGATTCACCCATACTGTGTTCTTTTAAGCGAGTAGCGCCGTTCATATGGATACAAAAGCATGCTTGTAATGGAAAAGAAGGCCGGGGTCAACCCGTATGTCGCTCCATTTTTTCCCCTTCGGCCGCTATGATAGGCCGAAGGGACCTCCCTAGCAGCACAATCCCCTTGTTAGCGTGTCCTGGCATGTAGTTTCCGGGCATGGAACACCGGCCCGTCTCTGCAGGCATGCAGGTACTTTTCGGGAGTCTGTGGTGAGCTCACGGCACACCCCAGACAGGCGCCCATGCCGCAGGCCATCATGGTTTCGATGGAAACCTGGCAGGAAACCCCCTGGGTCAGGGTGATATCCATCACGCGCTCAAGCATGCCCATGGGACCGCAGGCATACACCATGTCGGGCCGCTGCTCCTGAAGCGCTTTTTCCAGGGGATGGGTGATAAAACCCTGACCCCCCAGGCTCCCGTCATCCGTGGTAATATGCACGGATGCACTGCAGTCTGAAAAATGGTTCAGGCACAGCACATCGGGCTTGGACCGGCCGCCCAGAAAGGTGGTCACGCGCGTACGCTCAGCACCCGTCTTGTTAATCACGGATAGGAGAAAAACAAGCGGAGCCACACCGATGCCGCCTGACACCAGGAATACGGTGCGCATCCGCTTGGAAACTTCAAACCCGTTGCCGAGGGGCCCGAGAAGCTCCACATGCTCCCCCGGCCGGCAACGTGCAAGCAAACGGGTTAAGGTGCCGACCACCATGTACAGGAGTTCGATGCCGATCGGCTTTCCGTTAGGCTCAATCAAACGGTGGATGGAAAAGGGCCGGCGCAGCAACGGCGCAATCTGTTTCCTTGATCCCAGCATGACGAACTGCCCGGGGACCGCCTGCGCATATCCCGGAGAACAGGACAACCCCATATGATAGTATCCGTGTCCCAGAGGGTTATTGAATAGTATGGTGGATTTTTCGTTGACCATGTTTCCCCGTGCCGCTTTATGATCTTAATCCGATTACCGCGGCGAAGCGGCCGGTGAGCCCCTCGGCCCGGTAGGAAAAGAATGTATCCACCCGGCAGCGGGTACACATCCCGGAGCAGAAGATGTTCTTGGCGGCGACTCCGGCGTTGCGCAGCTGATCCCGACTGGCCGTCCAAAAGTCGAAATGATCTTCCGGATCTTTATACCGCCAAAAACGGGAGGGGACCTCCGTCAGATAGTTTATAAATTCAGCGCAGCAAGGTCCCAGGGAAGGACCCACCCCCGCCATGATATGTCCAGGAAGGCAGTCGAATTCTCGAACCATGACTTCGATGGTCCGACCGATAACGTTCTTAATGCTGCCCCGCCACCCCGAATGCAGATTGGCCACCACGTGTTTCACGGGGTCGTACAGTAACACTGCCTGGCAATCGGCCACCTTAATGACTAGAGCCTTCCCTGGCAGATTGGTAACCAGAGCGTCACCCGGTGTCGGCCCCGCACCCTTGGACCCGATCACCACTACCCGGTCACCATGGACCTGTTTTACTTCCACCAGGCTGCCGAGATCGAGACAGCGGGCGATAGTATCCCGATTCTTTTTTACATTTTCACCGTCATCGCCAAGGTCGAAGCCGGTGTTCAGGCTATCATAAGGCGGCGGGCTGGCCCCGCCCAGTCGGGAGAAAATACCGTGAACAATCCCGGGAAAGGGTTCGAAATTCGGAAACTGGTAAAACGGCACCCCTTTCTTATGTGTGCGTATCAATTCAGGCTCTCACCATGTTTTTAATAAGGCATGGTTGGACCCGGGCTGGAACTCATCACGGGCATGCGATTCACCTCGGGGTATGCCAGGGATAATGCGGGGTAAATGCTTGTGGGTCAGCCTTTTGCCAATATCACGGTTTTGTTTAAGAAAATCCCCGGTCCCTCGCCGGCCACCAACCCTCTTTTTTCAGCTTGTTGAACGGTATGGGTAAAGGCCTTTTTTGAGACATGTACTGGCGGTTCCACCACCAAGGCCAGTCCCTCCGGTTTCAAGATGGATTCAATCTCCGTAAAGAACGTATCCTGGTTAGGGATTTCATGGACCAAGTAAAAAGCCAGGATGAAATCGACATGTTCCCTGATGCCGATCCTGTGCGTCTCGCATTTATGCAGGGTGATACGCTCTTCCAAGGCGGTTCCCTGAATTTTTTTGTACAGTTTGCGAAGCATACCCTCCTGTAGATCAGCGGCGATTACATGTCCGGAATCGCCGACCATGTGGGCCATATCGATGGTAAAGAAACCCGGTCCGCAGCCAAGATCCAGCGCCGTCATACCCTCGCGGATATAAGGTCGTAGTATTTTGCGTGGATCTTGAAACCACCTGCGAAGGCGGATATCAAGGGTTCCCGCTCTTTCAACGGGGCATACGCGTCCTTTTTCCATTCTATTATTTTCCTTACTGGTGAACCAGTTACCATCCCTATTCCCCGATCTGCAGGGCAAAGTGGCAGGCGGCTTGATGCCCCGAGCGAACGGTTTCCAGCTTGGGTTCACGGCGGCGGCATACCGCCTTGGCATGCATACAGCGTGTATGAAAGCGGCATCCAGGAGGAGGGGAGATGGGTGAGGGCACGTCGCCTTCGATCTTGATGTGCTTGCTGCCGGTCTCTCCCAAACGCGGTATAGCCGATAACAACGCCACGGTATAGGGATGAACGGGCCTCTCGAAAATTTGGTCTACGGGGGCCAGTTCGCAGATGGTGCCAAGATACATCACGGCCACCCTTGTGGAAATATGCTCCACAACAGACAAGTCGTGGCTGATGAACAGATAGGTTAGGCCCCGCTGCTCCTGGGCTTCCATGAGCAAATTGAGAATCTGGGCCTGAATGGAAACATCCAGAGCGGAAATGGGTTCGTCGGCGATGATGAATTCGGGGTTGACCATTAACGCCCGGGCAATGCTGATCCGCTGTCGCTGTCCACCGGAGAATTCGTGGGGATACCGGTCGGCCCAGCCGGGGTCCACCCCCACCTGTTCCATCACCCGGGCAACCCGCTCCTTAATCATGACGTTGGAGAGTTGGCTGTGAAATCGCACCGGCTCTTCCAGGGTTTCCCTTACCCGCATGCGGGGGTTGAGCGATGCATAAGGATCTTGAAAGACCATCTGCATCTTGGTTCGAAACGCCAACATCCTGGAAGGGGAAAGATTGTCGATACGCTCTCCGCGATACAGGATTTGCCCCCTTTCCGGTGGATACAAACCGATGACCGTACGCGCCAGAGTGGATTTGCCGCATCCGGATTCACCCACCACACTCAGGGTCTCGCCCTCCCGGATATCGAAACTGACATGGTTGACCGCTTGCACCACCGTTTTTTTCCGGACGGGCTTGGCCCTCTCCCAGCGCAGTTGATCCAGCACTCCCCCTGAAATGTCGAAGTGTTTGTCCAGATTTTGAACGCTGAGTATGCTGTTAAGGGTTGTGGCCAAGGTCTTGTTTACCCCCTTTTACCCGGTCATCGTGCCGGGCTCAATCCACTAAATGGCAGGCGGCCAGACCGCCGTGGACTTTATGTTCCAGCCGTGGTCGTTTCTCGCGGCAGATATTGCGGACCAGGTCGCAGCGTTCGTTGAATGCACACCCCGAGGGAATGTTCAACAGGGTGGGCATAACCCCTCGTATCTGGTCCAAGCGTTCTCCCCGGGGCTTGTTCTGGGGGAGTGCCGCCAGAAGCCCGCGGGTATAGGGATGGTGCGGATCGTTTATGATCTGTTTTGTTGCGCCGATTTCCACAATGCGGCCGGCATACATTACCGCGATACGTTGGGTGACCTGGCTGACAACGGACAGGTCGTGGGTGATCAGCAGCAGTCCCATATGCTCGTTGAGGCAGAGTTCCAACAGCAGTTCCATGATCTCGGCCTGAATGGTCACATCCAGCGCCGTTGTGGGTTCGTCGGCAATGATGAGGCTCGGGGATGTAATCAATGCCACGGCAATGCCCACACGCTGGCGCATGCCGCCGGAGAGTTCATGTGGATACTGCCTCAG
>CAZWGD010000144.1:0-6395 GCA_964633235.1 uncultured Desulfobacteraceae bacterium
CTCAGGCATAGCCAATTGTCTCTGACCTGGCCCTGAAGACCAGGTTTCTATGGATTAAATGAAGTCCAGGGGCGATGCCCTGCTGCTGGCTTGAGATCCAAATGCGCTTGCATTGAGTCTGACCTGGCGGGCCGGGAATATTTCCACTTTCAGAAAATATTGTCAGCAGTCGGCGGGGTTACCCTAACGTTGCATAAATTTTTGAGTTCAAAACGCATCAGATTCGGTCAGCAGTGGACGTTTGGTGATTTTCAAGGGCGAAAGCGTATTGAACATACGGTGAGGTCTTTAAAATCACCAAACGTTCATTGATGGCCTGAGGTGGTGCGAGCGCAGCGCTTTTGGGCCGAAAATTTATGCAACGTTAGGGGTTAGTCAAACTGATAATCCAGCTCCTTGGCAATCTCATTCAGAGTCGCCTTATCGAAATCGAGCTCCAGCTCTTTCAACGCCTCTTCCCGGGTGGTCATCATCTCCCGGATCATCTTGCTGGCCTCGACGTGATAGTGGGCATATCCAAAGTGTTTCACGGAGTTATACACGGAAATGAAGTTAAGAGAGCAGTTGGTTGACCCCTTGGGATAGCTGAAAGTGGGCGCCTCCCAGTTCAGCTCCTTTTTGATGACATCGATATAGGTTTCGGGGCCGAAGGGTAAAAACCAGTGGGGGGAAATCACAATCGTTTTGCATTTTTTCTTGGCTCTTTTAAGCACCTCGTCCATACTTTTGGGAAAATTTCTATATTTGGGCATGTCGCCCAGCTGGGTGTTCAGAAACTCGGTCGTGGCCGCGGCCATCTGTCTGAACTCGGGCGAGTGTACATTGCAGCCGCACTTGGACATGATCTCCTGCTTGGTTGACTGGCCCTTTGTCCAACCGGCCACGATCATGGGTATTTTATACCTGGCCGCGATATCAAAGGCCAGATCCATGTACCAGATGGAACAGGGATGACAGATTACGGCCTTTGATCCGGTGGTAAGAATCTTGGAGAACATGTCTTTCATGTAGTCCGACTTAAAGAGCAGGAAATCCACCTTGAGAATCTCCACGGCCTTGCGGATATTCCGCATGGCCTCTTCGGTCTCGAACCCATGGTCAAAGGTGAAGGCCAGCACGTTCAACTTGTAGCGTTTGACCATGTAGTACAGGGATGAGGTGCTGTCCTTACCGCCGCTGCACATCACCATGCAGTCGTATTTCTGCTTTCCCCGGTACTTATTGATGATTTTGATAAAATCGGTTTCCATGGGCTGCTTGGCTTGGGACTGGGTTTTAGCCGCTTCATAGGATGAACAGATATTACAGACACCGTCGGCATTCAGGACGATATCGGGTTCATTCTCAGGCATGACGCATTTACTGCAAATTCTTCTCTTTTCCACGGAAATTGACCCTCCTATAGGACCTTAATCCTGATTCTCCAGTCGCGGTCATCAATTTTTTTTTGGTCAATGATCTCATAAAATGCTTCGTCTATCGAGTCGGGGACATTTTCAACCGGTTCGCCGTCATCCAGGAGCACTTCCAGTATTTCGCCGGTGTCCATGGTTTCCAGTTGAACGAGCGTCCGCGCTGAGTTCATGGGGCACGGCACACCCCTCAGGTCAAGGCGTTCGCCTTCTGTTTTTGAGTCGTTCATGGTCGCTGAAAGCTTCCTTTTTGGCCTCTTTCTTTCCCCACAATCTCGATCAGGGCGTTGACGACGGCGTCCAGCTCGGCCTGCGTGGTAAAGGGGCTGGTACTGATGCGAATGGCCCCCTGGGCGGTCTCATGGTCCTGGCCGATGGCCAGCAACACCCGGCTGGGAGTTAGTTTGGTGCTGGAACAGGCAGAACCGGTGGAAATAAAAATACCACGTCTGTTGAGTTCGGTAAACAGCCTTTTACCATTAACGTTCCTGAAATGCAGTCCCACGTTGTTGGCCAGGCGTTTGTCCCCCTCGGGGCCATTAAGGCAAAAGCCCTCGACATGTTCCCTCAGCCGGCTGATAAAATCGTCCCTTAGGCGCCGGATGGCGGTTTGGTCGACTTTTTTTGATATCTCCACGGCCTTCCCAAATCCGGCAATACCGGGTGTATTATAGGTCCCTGAGCGAAAATCGGCCTCTTGCCCGCCACCGTGCATCAGGGGGTGGATATGCACGCCCGGGCGCATATAAAGCGCCCCCACGCCTTTGGGACCGTGAATCTTGTGAGCGTTCAAGGATACCAGGTCCAGGTATTGTTGACCCACATTCAGTTCGGTTTTGGTAAAGCTCTGGCAGGCGTCCGTATGGAAGTATACCTTCCGTTCCCGGCACAGCCTGCCGAGCTCGGCAATCGGCTCAAGGGTGCCGATTTCATTATTGGCGTGCATGATCGATACCAGCAGCGTGCGCTTTTTGATGGCCCTGCGAAGATCAGTGGGACTGACAAAGCCATTTTTATCCACCGGGAGACAGGTAGTCTCAAACCCCTTGGTTCCCAGCCATTTTACGGTCTCATAAACACTGGGATGCTCTATCTGCGAAGTGATGATGTGGTTTTTATCTTTCCCGGCCGCGAAGGCGACCCCCAGTACGGCCGCATTATTGGCCTCCGTACCACCCGAAGTAAAACAGATATGCTCGGGGCGGCCGTGTATGGCCCCGGCAATCACGAGCCTGGCCGTTTCCACCGCCTGGGCCGCTTTTATCCCGGGTTTGTTAAGCGATGAAGCGTTGCCGAAATTTTCCTGCTGGCACTGCCGAACGATCTCGACCACCTCTGGATATGGCCGCGTGGTGGCCGCATTGTCAAGGTAAATACTCATGTTGGGTCTCAATCCCGCACCAAATCGGTACTTATATAGCGCTCTCCGGTATCCGGCAAAAGAACCACGATGGTTTTGCCCCGGTGCGCTTCTCGCCGGGCCGTTTCCAGGGCGGCGAAAACAGCGGCACCCGATGAAATGCCGCAAAGGATGCCCTCCATCCCGGCCATTTTTTGCGCCGTCTCCAGGGCCTGCTCATTGGTTACGGTTATGATGTCATCGATGATGCCTGTATTCAACACCTGGGGAACGAACCCGGCACCGATTCCCTGGATCTTATGGGGTCCCGGTGTTCCTCCCGAAAGTACGGGGGAGTCGGCCGGCTCCACGGCCACGGTTTTAAAGGACGGTTTTCTGGCCTTGATGACCTCGGCAACGCCGGTGATGGTGCCCCCGGTGCCGACACCCGCTACAAAGATATCAACGCCTCCCCGGCTGTCTCTCCATATCTCCTCGGCCGTGGTGTGCCTGTGAATATCGGGATTGGCCGGATTGGCAAATTGGTTTGGCATGTAGCTGTCGGGGGCGCTGTCAAGGATCTCATGGGCCTTGTCTATGGCCCCTTTCATGCCCCCGGCACCCGGGGTCAAAACCAGTTCGGCGCCCAGATGTTTAAGGAGCTTTCTGCGCTCCATGCTCATGGTCTCAGGCATGGTCAGCACCAGGCGGTACTGTTTTACGGCACATACGAAGGCCAGGGCCAGCCCCGTGTTGCCGCTGGTAGGTTCCACGATCAAGGTGGACTTGTTGATCAATCCCGCCTTTTCGGCGGCCTCAATCATGGCCGCACCGATGCGATCCTTAACACTGCTTAAAGGGTTGAAAAACTCCGGTTTGGCAAGTATTTCAGCCTCCAGGCCCCGGCCTATCCTCCCCAGTTCGACCAGCGGTGTTGAGCCCACGGTCGCCCTTATATTTTTCAGTTTTTCCATCATAAATCTCCCTTTTGAAAATACCCCCGATAGGCTCGACCCCCCTGTATTTACGTCCAATGCCCTGAAATCGGTGGGCCTGGATCGGCAGGTCGGAGGGGCTTCCGATCGCTGGAAAGATCATTTATAAATCAGCCGGGGCTTCTCCATGAGCACCTTGGTATCCGGGGGTACGGATTTTGTCAGCCACACATTCCCGCCGATAACCGAACGGGCGCCGATCACGGTATCCCCGCCCAAAATCGTGGCCCCCGAATAGATGGTCACATCATCCTCCACTGTGGGGTGCCGCTTTTTGGGCTTCAGCGATTCTTCCTGGCCCGTGGGGATAGACAGGGCCCCCAGGGTAACGCCTTGATAGATACGGACATTGCGGCCGATCCTGGCGGTTTCGCCGATGACCACCCCGGTGCCGTGATCGATGACGAAGCGTTCTCCAATCTCCGCTCCCGGGTGGATGTCGATACCGGTCACGCTATGGGCGTGTTCGGTCATGATGCGGGGAAGCAGGGGAACCTCCAATTCGAAGAGCCTGTGGGCCACCCGGTACACGGCGGTGGCGAACACGCCCGGGTAGCTGAAGATGATCTCGTCATGGCTTTTGGCCGCCGGGTCCCCTTCGTAGGTGGCGCGTACATCCGTGGCCAGTATTTGCTGAAGGGACACAAGGGAATCCACCATATCCAGAGCGATCTCATAGCCCTTTTGTTTGCATTCGATGCATTCGCGGTCATAGCGGAAGCAGGCATGCCGGAGCATGTGGGTGACCAGTTCCGCCAGTACATCATAGAGCACCGATATGGATTCTCCCAGGTTATACGTCAGGTTTACACGATCCAGCTTTTCCGAAGTAAAGTATCCGGGAAAAAGGATGTTTCGGAAACGGCTGATGAGCTCGGAAATTGAATTATGCGATCGAATGGGTTCAAAATCGATATGCGTAAAGCACCCGGGATCCTGGCTGTTGGCGATAACGCGTTCCATGGCCTCGGGAAGCTTTTCCCGGGTTTGCACCCAGAAATCGGCATCCCGCCTGCATTTTCTCATGTCGTCCGTTTGGGCATCCATCTGTCGTTCCTCAGGTTTTCTCCTAAATTCGAAATGACCTTGAACTCAAAGACACCTGCATAAGTGCTTCAGGCCATTTTATGCGACACTGGGACAAATATATACCACATTGTGGCATAATGCAAAAAAAATATTCCTCTATCGGACAAGTCTCAGATCTTGGCGGTTTTTATCTTTTTCAACAGCAGTTCGATGTTCGCCGGCTTTTCGATAAAATCCACGGCCCCGAGCCTGATGGCTTCCGTCCGGGTTTCGACGGTGGCATGGCCGGTGAGTAAAATAATGCGTAATCCGGGTCTCTTTTCCCGAAAAGCCCGCAAGGCCTTGAAGCCATCCATTTCAGGCATCATAAAGTCCATGATGACGGCATCAAAGGCCTCTGTTTCGATTCTTTCCAATGCCTCGTTGGCAGATGAGGCGGTGGCAACCGCCATGCCGCGGGCTTCTATTCTTTCGGACATAATTTCAAGAAGGTCGCGGTCGTCATCCACCAATAATATTCTACCCAGCATTGTCTTTTGCTCCTTTCCGGCGGCTGGACACCGATTTGGGCGGCCAGCCGCGGCGAAGGCTGTTGGTATCTAAAAACAGGTTATCTTGTTCAGGACCGCTTCGGCAGGGAGAGAACCATCTCTCCTGTGGAAACCTCGATCCTGACATTCGCGCCAAGTATCTGCAAAAGGTCCTTTTCCGGCCCGGCGGAAAAGGGTTTGCCCGCCTCGCCATCCCGGACATCGGCCCCCGCAAACCGAATGTGAATGCGCTCGGCATCTTTTTCAACACCCAGGCTGATGCAACCCTTTTCCCCCGCCGCCGGCATGGCCCGGTCCAGACAGGACCAGATCAGATTCATGAGATAAATCGGGCTCGTGGTAACGCTCACCGCGGGCCGCAGGGGGGGCGTTTCCAACCTCAGACCCCGTCTCTCTATGAGCGGGGCGAAAAAGGTGCTCATATAGTCCAGAAGTTCGGGTAAATCGACGCTGATATTGAACTGACCGGCCGTGTGCGCAAAGCGATTCAGCCTTCTGATCATCTCATCGGCTCGCCTGACCTGCTTCATGATCGTTCCGGACAGCCGCTTAAGCCGTTCCGGTGATAATTCCACGCCTTTGGCGGCCATCATGGACAGGTCCCCCAAAAGACCGGCGCTCTCGTTGATAATCGCCAGGGCGTTTTTTATCTCGTGGGTGGAAGCCGCGGACATGGTACCGAAAAACCTTAGCACCGTTTCCCCGATCGTTGCGCTGCTGGTCTGCATGGTCATCCTCCGGACTGGTTTTGAACAAAAGCTCTATTTTTCTGGTTGCGGTCTGGCGTTGAACTCAATGTTGCCGGCCGGCGGCCGTCACCGCCGGTTTAGTCAGCGCCCCATTGCCGGTGCGCATAGGCGGTGGGCGGCCTTTTCGGTTTCCTTTTCTTTTTCAGGGGCAGGGTTACCGTGAAAGCGGTACCCTTGCCCACCTCGCTTTCAACGCTGATATCGCCGCCGATTTCGCGGGTCAGACCAAAGGTGATCGACAGGCCCAGGCCGGTCCTGCCCGGATCATTCTGCGTTGAAAAAAAAGGATCGAATATGCGATGGATATATTTCTGTGGAAT
>CAZWGD010000145.1:0-6370 GCA_964633235.1 uncultured Desulfobacteraceae bacterium
CCGTGGTTTTGGCGCCGCTCCCCATATCATTTGCGGATCTTCCTCAAAGTACCTTTCTAAAAGAGGGCGATAACACAGGTATTCAAACCATCTGCACCGGTAAGACATGGTGGCCTCCAGCATCTCTTTGCCGATGGTCAACAAAACGTCGCGGGGGGGCATGCATCCAAACATGCACTCAACCTCCCAGTCCGGCGTCTGGACGGGTTTGCTGAAGTCAAGAGGTGTGGGTCGATCAACGCGAATACCCCTTTTTCGCAAGATATTGGCGAAATTGTCCAGCTGCGCGTTGGCCTTTTCGATGGATTCTCGACTCCGTTGGGTGCCGGCTAGTTTCCTCATGGGGCTGTCGATCTCAATTTTGGGATCCACGGCAGTTTCAAGCGGCGGGATCATGCATTTATCGGCCACACCGATAATGACATGCTTTAAGGGGTCCCAATCGTTCCATGAGTTTACGATCGTTTTTTGCTGATCAGGCATGCTACCCTCCTCCATGTGTGGGCGGTTTTTACGATTCCCGGCCTGTTTGGCCTGTACACCAAAACTCTTTCTCATGGGCTTCCGGGAAACGTTTTCAGACTGCCTTATATGGCTTTCCCTGGACAACGTACGAACCGTACGCCTTTCTTAAAAAAATTACTTCCAGCCTGATAAAAACATTTTATAAAAGCCTATAGCACATCCCAACCGGTGTGTGTTATTAATTATTTACCAGGTTTTTATCAGGTATTTACTAGTGCTGTGCCCCTGTATTCAACGGACGCTCCCCGCAGTCCTCAAATCCCACAGGCTGAAGTCTTTATCCCTGTAAATCCGCCGGCCCAGGTGTGAAAACGGAAAATCACCTTTGGAGACAGGCCAAATCATGTGGCTTACCGAGCCGCCTTCCAGCAGGGCCGCTAACGCCGGTTGAGCTTGATCCAGCGGTTTCTTATATATCGTTTTTGCGGTCTGGGTTCTTTTATACCACTCCAGGAATTCATCCGCCCTGACGGGGTGCGACTTCCAGGTGACATACACGGGAACACCGGCTTCGAGGCGTATTTTCATCTCTTTAAGCGGTACCAGGTATCTGCTGCCGGACCGATGATAGTTCGTAAGAAACCGTGAAATGGGATAATGATCTTTCTTGGGCTTGCGTTGATAAACGGAAACCAGGTTTAATACGCCGATCAGGCTTGCCAGAACCCCCACTGTGAGAACCGCCTTCCTCAATCCGGCAGAGGAGCGGGAGGCAATCCCCCCCCCGCCTACTTGTGCGGACCATCGCACCAATGCGGACAGCAGAACGATCCAGCTGAGCGGCGCAAGAAATACGGAAACGCGCCAGGGAGCTATCACCAGAAAGGTGGAATTATGATCGATGAGCGCCCAAAGTATTACCGCCCCCGTAAACAGGAGCATTATCATCAGAAGCTGTCCCATAAGCCGCTTGCGTCCAAGGTAGGCACTGATGCCTGCGAAAACAAAAAAAGAGATCGTCTTGGAAAGCTGCCACTTAGCGGGAATCGCATGGTGGGGTATGCGGACTTCGGCTAAGATTTGATGGGCCTCCTTTTGGATCAGGGGATCTTGGGGGATGAACGCGGGAAAATACCAGACTGCATAGGCGGCTAGCCCCAACCCGACCAAAGAGAAAAACACCAAACGCTCTCGCCGGCCCAACCCAAGAGTCCGGTTTGCCGGCAGCATAATGATGGTAGTGGTGATCAGGGCCGACGAAATCAAATAAGTGGGGTGAAACAGCGGGGCCAGAATAAGGCATATGGCGGCCCATACCAACCGCCTTGAGGTGTAGGCAGCGCTACCTGCAAGCAGCAGAACGCCAAAGCAACACGGCTGATAATAGGTGCCCAGCATGTATTGTCCGGCGAGTCCGCTGGGAAAGAAGGATGACCATTGGCCGCGGATGCCTTTGGTATGTATGAACAACCAAAGCAAGGCGAATAACCACACCGCCCAGCGTTTGTATTCAAGATTCGCCAGCAGATCTTTGGCCAGCCAAAGGGCGGAAATCCCATAGAGCGCCACCAGCAGCACAAAGGTTGCATGCACCCCGGCATGCAGCCCCAAGAGTTGATATTGCCATTTGAGCACATGCGAAAACAGGGAAAATGAATCGGTAACATGTGCCATCCAGTCGGCGGCAATGTCACCATAACCGGCCAAGGCCAGGCCGGAGATAAATTTGGTATTCTGATTGGAAGTGAAGAGAGCTTTTTGAGAGTAGGCCAGGCCGAAAAGAATCGCGTAAAGACAATACCACCGGTTCTCCGTTTTCCGCCTTTCGGTGTCGCCGTTATGGCCTTGTTGCATGGGATCAGCCCCGGTTAATATGGGTTCACATATGTGCGCATACATCCAGCTGGACGGTTAAAATAAGATTGTCCCGGTGAATGACCTCATCATCATGTTTATAACCCAGCAAGGATTCTATCTGGTTGCTTTTAGCCCCCACCAGCTTCTTTAAGTCGCTGGAGTTGTAATTGGTCATGCCCACGGCAACCACTTGCCCATGCAGATTCTTCAGAATAACCGAGTCTCCGACCCCGAATCTGCCGTGAAGCGAGAGAATCCCAGATGGCAGCAAGCTTTTTCCGTTTTTTACCAAGGCGGTCTCTGCACCGGCGTCCAACGTTATTTCTCCCTTGGGAGATTTTGCAAAGGCAATCCATTGCTTACGGCGTCCGATAGCGGCTTTTCTGGGATAAAAAAAGGTTCCCCGGGCTTTGCCGGCGAAAAGATCCTTTAGAATATTGGGCCGCAGCCCGTTGGCGATGATGGTGGGGCAGCCGCCCACGGCCGCTTTCTTGGCGGCTGAAATTTTACTGGCCATACCCCCGGTACCCAGGAAACCGGGAATCGTGTCCGCAGCCCGGGTAATTTTAGGGCCGATTTTTTCCACCTCCCGGATCAGTACGGCATCGTCATGACGCCGGGGGTCTCTATCGTAAAGGCCGTCGATATTGGTCAGGTTGACCAGCAGTTGCGCACCTGTCAGGCTGATGACCATTGCGCTGAGGTTGTCATTATCACCAAATTTTATCTCTTCGACCACCACGGTGTCGTTTTCATTGATTATGGGTATGATCTTCCAGGCCAAGAGGGTCAGAATCGTGTTTCTGGCATTCAGATAGCGTGTGCGGTGGGTGAGGTCATCCCGGGTCAGGAGAAGCTGAGCGGCTTTAAAACCGTGCCTGGCAAAAGCCTGCTCGTAGGCCATAATAAGATTGCTCTGCCCCATGGCGGCAAGGGCCTGCATTTGGGATAGGGAACCGGGCCGTTTGGACATTCCCGCCTTTCGCATCCCCGCCGCGATGGCTCCGGATGAGACCAGGATAATCTCGACGCCTTTCCTGAGCAAGCGGCCCATCTCATTGGTCAAATCATCGATGACATTCAAGTTCAACCCGTTTCTACGGGTCAGCACACCGCTGCCGATCTTGATTACCGCCCTTTTGGTGCTCTTGATGTACTCTTTTCGATCCATCGGTTTTCGCTTCTTTTGCCTTCATAAAAAAAGTCTGTGTCTTTTCAATCGGGAAAGGGGGTGTTGATCTTTTTATGGGTGAATGGCCGGGCGTCTTTACCCGTAAAATCGGAAACCAGGTGCCCGTTTCCAATCAACTTCCATTTGTGGATCAACAGCCCCTCCAGCCCCACGGGTCCCCGGGCATGAATCTTATTGGTGCTGATACCGACCTCAGCACCCAGACCATAGCGGAACCCGTCGCTGAAGCGACTGCTGCAATTTACAAACACGTCGGCGGAATCGACCAGGTCCATGAAGCGACGTCCCCTGTCCCGGTCGTTGCATACGATGACGTCCGTATGGCCGGAACCGTAATGGTTGATATGCTTAACGGCCTGATCCAGGCTTTCCACCACCCTGATGGAGATGATCAAATCGAGATATTCGGCGCGCCAGTCTTCAGGAGCGGCATTTTTTACCCTGATGACGGCGGCGGTTCCGGGGCAGCCGCGGATTTCCACGCCTTTTGCCGTCAAGCCGTCCCGGATCTTCGGCAGAAACCTCGCCGCCACATCGCGGTGGACCAGAAGTGTTTCCGCGGCATTGCAGACAGAGACATACTGACATTTGCTGTCCATGGTAACCTTAAACGCCATTTCAAGATCCGCCGTGCGGTCGATGTAAACATGGCAAACGCCGTCGGCGTGCCCCAACACCGGAATGGTGGTGTTGCGCATGATATGCTGGACGAAGGCATTGCCGCCCCGGGGAATGATGAGGTCAATGTATTCCGCCAGGGCCAGCATGGTCCTGACCTGGGTCCGGGAGGTCAACAGTCCCAGCCATCCGGCGGGAGTACCTGCGTTCACCCCGGCATCATGGATAATCCGGGTCAGAAGTTGATTGGTCTCGGAGGCTTCGGTACCGCCTTTCAGCAGAACGGCATTGCCGCTTTTCAGGCAAAGCGATGAAATCTGCACCAGGGCGTCGGGACGCGATTCAAAGATCACCCCGATGACGCCGATGGGGCAGCTGACCTGATAAAGCTCGAGGCCCGGGCTCATTTCCGTGGCTCTCAAGGTCGTCCCCACCGGCTCGGGGAGTTTGATCAGGTGCCGAATCCCGGCCACCGCCTCTAAAATCTTTTGCCGGTCAAAGCGCAGCCGCGTGATCAGTGGTGCCGGCAGATTTTCGGCTTGGGAACGGTCAATATCAGCTTGGTTGACGGACTCGATCTCGGACCGTCGATCCATCAGGGCTGAGGCAATATCGGAAAGGGCCTGGTTTTTGGCTTCACTGCCAAGGACCGCCAGATTATGTTTCGCCCGCGCCGCTTGATGGGCCAGTTCATTGACTTCCATGCTTCCCCCGTTTTGCCGTTATGAAGGCATTGGAAAGACATAATTGCACCATCCGGCGCAATCTGGTGTCATTATTGATCGCCAAGGCCTTAACCCTCCCGTACATGCTTGATCAGATGACCAAGTTCGGGAAAAATCAAATCCTTGCAGGCTAGTTTGCAGGCCTTTAGACTCCCCGGCATGCAGAAAACAACCGTACGACCGATAATCCCTGCATCAATCTGTTCGTAGCTGAGCTGAGCGAATAAGGGACCGAAAGCGGTCAGCTCTTTTTCCAGCAGGGGATGGATAGCCTCGATGGTCAGATCTTGTGGGCCGACACCCGTACCTCCAGACAACAAGATGACGTCAGGCGGATGGGACGCCATCACCGCCAAAATCCGTTGGGTTATGAGGTCTATGTGGTCCGGAACCACCGTGTGATGAACCACGGCATGGCCCTCTTTGGCGGCAAATTTCCGCATCCAGTGACCACTGTCATCACGCTCAAGAGTTCTGGTCGTGGAGGCGGTGATAATCGCAATGCTCACTTTTTTAGGGGCCTGTTTTTTATGCGTCGATACACCCATCGTGCTCCCTCTCTTTTACCTGCTCCACCGGTTCAACCTGCCCCTGTACCGGCTTTGCTCAATT
Organism: uncultured Desulfobacteraceae bacterium; assembly: GCA_964633235.1. Taxonomy (GTDB): domain Bacteria; phylum Desulfobacterota; class Desulfobacteria; order Desulfobacterales; family CAZWGD01; genus CAZWGD01. The sequence continues at coordinate 5,470 of CAZWGD010000145.1, forward strand.
AAAAAAGGGGATGCGTTCGGCACCCCCTTTTTTGGGCCGTCATATCTGTTTTTCCAAATAGGTCTTTCTATTTCCTGCCGCTGTATTCAACATATGTCATGGCGACGACCCGGTAAACCAGGTGGGCCAGTTTTGAAAAAGGCGTATAGGCAAACAAGCAGAATACAAACATGAGGTGGATGAAATACAGGGCGTAGGATAGAAATGCGAATCCGCCCAGTCGCGTTATCTCGGTGAGCATTCCGCTAAGGCCCAGGGCCAGGGCCAGGGACACCAGGTACCAGTCTTTGTAGGTGCTGAGTTGGTCCTCCTTTTTGGTCAACCGGGTTCTGATCATCAGGACACTGCCGATGACCAGGGCCACACCGCTGATATTGGCCAGCCATTTCACCGGATTAAGCTGGGAATAGGGACCATGGATTTGAAAGACATACAGTACGACAAAGAAAATGCTGGTGACGATGAACAGGCCGATGAACCCGAATAGGACCATCATGTGGGCCGCAGCCCGCTCCCTGTTCTCGGAACACTCGTTGAATTTATCGTGTTTGATGATTGCGGGTATGATCCTGATCAGGGCCTTGATAAATCCCGCGGGTTCTATGTTTTGACGCTCGGTTTTTCCTTCCAACAGGGCGTTTTCATGAATATCGTTCAAGAAGCGTTTCAACCCCAAGGCGAAGATGACAATGGCCCAGGTAAACGCGGGAATCATCATCACATCCACCAGCCAGGTGGAGAAAAAATGCGCATGCACGATTTCATCGCCGCCCGGTGTGAAATCAAGCAACCCGGTAATCAACCCGATGACGAGAAACAGCACTGCCGGTATGGCCAGCAGGATGGGCAGCTTTTTGGGATCGTTCACCATTTTTCCGACGGCTTTTGGGGCGGCTTATTC
>CAZWGD010000146.1:0-6332 GCA_964633235.1 uncultured Desulfobacteraceae bacterium
TTACGAAAAGGGTTCAAGGGTTCAAGGGGCCGAGGGGTCATGTGAATCCTATATTATATACACAATCACAATGGAAACGATGGCGCTTGCGGTAATTGCCCTCAAGCAGAAGGTCAGCCGCTTTTGGTGATCCGTGTTCCCGTTTTACCTTCTAGAGCTTCCAAAGCCTTGTCTAGACCGGTGATCATGGCGGCCTTGCCGCCCCGGCGGACAAACCGCATGGCAGCATCCATCTTGCGCCCCATGGAGCCGCCGGCAAAATGACCTTGCGCCTGATACCGTTCCGCTTCTTCCAGGCTGATCGTTTCCAAGGCCCGCTGATCCTTTTGGTTAAAATTGATGTAGGCATGCTCCACATCCGTGAGGATCAACAGGTAATCGCCATTCAGCACCTGCCCCAGTTTACTGGCAGAGAGATCCTTGTCGACGACGGCGTCCACACCGCAATAGCTGCCGTCGCTTTCTTTGATCACGGGAATACCGCCACCGCCGGCGACAACCACCAGGGCTTCGATCTCGAGCAGCTGTTTTATGGCGTTTTTTTCAAAGATGTCCACCGGCCGGGGAGACGGTACGACGCGGCGCCAGCCCTTTTCCACACCGGACTTGACTTCTTTCAAGACATAACCCTTCTGGTTTTCAAGTCCTGCGGCCTGTGCCTGACTGTAAAATGGCCCCACCGGCTTGGACGGATTCTGAAAGTCCGGGTCGTCCCTGTCCACCACTACCTGGGTAACGATGGTGGAAACTGGATAGTCCAGGCCCGCCTTTGAAAAATGGTATGCAATTCTGTTCTGAAACATCCAGCCGATCTGTCCCTGGGTCATGGCCACACATCCGGCCAAGGTCTGCGGAGGCACGATTTCTTTGGCTTCTTCCTGCTGGATCAGGAGGGCTCCGGCCTGGGGGCCGTTGCCGTGGGTCAACACCTGCAGATAACCGGCCTGGCAGATGCGGGTGATCTGCCTGGCAGTGATATCCACCATTTTAAACTGCTCTGCAGTAGTCCCTTCCTCGCCGGGCTGTATGATGGCGTTGCCGCCCAGGGCCACGACGACGAGCTCTTCGTACATGGGCATAATCCTCAATTAATGTTTGGACATCTTCTCAGGTTTCTCCCGCTTGAGTTTTACGAGAGGAGAAGTACTAGCACCGCTTTTTCCGTATGCATCCTGTTTTCGGCCTGGTCGAAAACAACCGAATGCGAGCTGTCCATGACCTCATCCGTTACCTCGACGCCACGGCCGGCCGGCAGGCAGTGCTCGAAAATGACGTCCTTGTGGCATTTTTTGAGAATGTTCATGGTTACCTGGTAGGGGGCAAAGGCGGCTTTGCGTTCATCCACTTCATGTTCCTGGCCGATCCAGTACCAGACATCCGTGTAGATGCAGTGGGCATCCGTGGTGGCCTCGTCGATATCGGCGGTCTGTTTGAAAACCCCGCCGGAAACCCGGTTGCTGTCCTCGAAAAGGTCGCTCCATTCCGGCAGGATCTGGTATTTCTCAGGTGCACAGTGGGTGTAGTTGATGCCCAGCTTGGAGCAGATCATGGCCAGGGAGTGGGCCGGCTGGGTGCGATCGCCGAAAAAGGTCACATTCATCCCCTTAAGATCGGTGCCGAATCGCTCCATCATGGTGTAGATGTCAGCCAAGGCCTGACAGGGGTGATTGACGTCGGTCATGGCATTGATGACGGGGACGTCGGCATGTTGGGCAAATTCCTTCAGCTCTCCAAAATTGTTCCAGCGGATCATGATGGCGTCGTGGAAACGGCTCAGGACTTTGGAGGTGTCATAGATGGATTCTTTGACTCCCAGGTGAATTTCACCGGGTTTCAGGTAAAGCGAAAAACCGCCCAGTTGCTGCATGCCGAGCTCGAAAGAGATACGCGTACGGGTGGAGCCCTGGTCGAAAACCATCCCCAGTGATTTGTTGGCCAGGTAGGGGGGGAAATGGCCGCGCTTGGCCTCCAGTTTCAATTCCCGGGTGGTCTCCAGCATCAGCATGATTTCCTCCCGGCTGAAATCTTGGATCTGAATAAAGTGTCTTCCTGTTAAGCTGCTTTTCATTGCGACCTCCTGAGTCATGGTTTCCTGAACTGGATCGTTATCTGTTTATACTCGTTAAATTTGATATTCAGGTTGGCAGTTCATGAGCGAAACAATAACCATTATCGGGTCATATAATCCTTTTATTGTCTTTATGTCAAGATAAAATATACGGAAAAATTTAATTATTTTATATATTGGTTCGAATTTCGTTTTTTTACATGTGGAGAAGGGCAGGGGCCGAGGTACAGTAATTCCTTTACAGGATGCTGGTCTGGGGGGAGCTTAAACTAGGGCCAAAACAATTAAGGGTCTGCGAAAAAAGGACGACTTCCGTACGCCCGGAGAGTTCGAACCCCCTAAAAATGCTGGATGCCGTGGCCGGATCGCAAGGTTGTCGGGGTTCCCGGGTGGGAGATTCTTTGGAGACGGCTCCGGCTTTCAGCCCGTGGGCGAGTGCCAGATCGTGTTCGCACGCAACCGGGGCCACCGTGATCGACAAGGACCGGACATCTGGGCGTCGCTCTGGCGGGCGTCTGCAAAATCGACCTATAAAAAGCGCTTTTCGCCGAAATACAGCATCTAGGCTTGAACATATCCAACTTTATATCTGGATTTTATGCGCATTGATCTTTGCGGTCAGGTATTCAGAAATCCGCTGAGCACATTAACGACATTGATCCCGACGGCTTCCACGGCATAGCCTCCCTCCATGATGATTAGCGCCGGACAGGAGACCGCTTTTGCGATCAGTTCTCCGATGTCACCGAAATGTTCGCTTTTGAGCTTGAACTGCGAGATGGGGTCTTTCTCGTAGGGATCGACTCCCAAAGAAATCACCAACCTGTCCGGAGAATAATCCTGGACCCGTTTGAGTCCCTGCAGGAGGCTATCCCGGTATACCTCCCACCGGGTGCCCCAGGGCATGGGCAGGTTGCAGTTAAAGCCCTCGCCCGCCCCGCTGCCGGTTTCATCGGCATAACCCAAAAAGTAGGGAAACTCCTGGCGCGGGTCTCCGTGGAGGGACACGTACAAGACATCGGCCCGGTTATAAAAAATCGACTGGCTGCCGTTGCCGTGATGGTAGTCCACATCCAATAGGGCCACTCGCTCCGCCCCCTGATCGAGCAAGGCCTGGACGGCGATGGCGGCATTATTGAAGAAGCAGTATCCGCCGTACACATCGACGCCGGCATGGTGGCCGGGTGGCCGGCAGGCCGAAAATACAGTCCTTTCACCTTCCCGTATCAGCGCCACACCGGTCAGGGCCACACGGGCCGATGCGGTGGCAGCCTGCCAGGTGCCCCCGGTAATGGGGGTGCCGGCATCAAAGGAATAGTAACTCAAACGGCCGTCGATATCTTCGGGCTCCTTTTGGCGCAAGGAGCGTGTGGGCCAGCAGATGGGCATGGCATCCGTGTCGCCATGCCGTCTTGTCCAAGCGGTATGGGCAGACTTTAAAAAGCGTATGTACCCTTGCGAATGCACCCTGGCGATAGGGTCGAGACTGAAATTCCGGGGGGCAATCACCTCCCCCAGTTGGGCCTCTTGAATTTTTTCGATGATACGATCCATGCGTTCGGGGCATTCAAAAGGGGTCATAAAGCGGCCGTCTATCAGCTCGTACTTGCCGAAATGCAGACGGTGGTCGTCGGAATAGACGGTAAACATTTGGACACTTCTCCAGTAATAAAAGGGCTCAAGGATCCAAGCGATCAGGGGTCCAAGTGATCGACGCTTAAGCGTTCGCTTAGCCGAATTTCACTTGAACCCCCAAATTCCGGACCCCTAGTACCCTATCCGTAAGGTACTGTGGAAACGCCATTTATACTGCGAAAAATGGTTGATTGAGCGAAGCTTACTGCTTCAGTTTAGTCCATACCTTGTCATACAGCTTGATGGATTTTTCCGAGCACGACATGGTGAACACCGGTTCCACACCGGCGGGGACAGCCATTTCCGGGGCGTTCTTCAGTTCCTCATCCATAAAGGCCGCACTGCCCTTGATGCCGTTGGCGTAGCGTGCAAAGTTGGACTGCAGGCCCGCATTCTCCGGCTTCAACATGAATTCGATGAACTTGATGGCGGAGGCCGCGTTTTTGGCGTCTTTGGGAACCACCAGGTTGTCGGCCCAGCTAACCACACCCTCTTTGGGGTAGGCGTACTGGATACTGCCGTTCTGATTACGGGTGCGCATGGCATAGCCGTTCCAGATCATGTGCATGGCGGCATCGCCGGAAACCAACCTCTCCAAGATGCCGTCGGAGTTGTACACCTTGACGTGCGGTTTCTGGCTGAGCAGGAGATCCAATACCTGTTTCATCTGCTCCGCATCTTCGTTGCATTGCGGAAAACCCTTATAGATCAACGCCATGGCGATCACCTCATCCGGTGAATTGAACATGGCCACCTTACCCTGTAGTTCGGTCGGCGGTTCGAAGAGCACTTTGAAAGAGTCTATGTCACCCTTGTAGACGTCCGTGTTTACGCTGAATGAGGTGGTGCCGTGCTGCCAGGGTATAGAGTAAACATTGCCCGGGTCCCAGGGCGGGCTTTTCAAAGAATCGATAATGTTGTCATAGCCCTTCAATTCAGAGGCCTTAATCTCCTTAAGCAGACCCTCCTTAATCATGATAGGCACGAAGTTGTGGGAAGGCACCACGATATCATAACCGCTGCCGCCGCCGGCCTTCAATTTGGCCAGCAGGGTTTCATTGGAATCGAAGGTGTCCAGGGTAACCTTGATAGCGGTTTCTTTTTCAAATTTCGCAATCAGGTCGGGGGATGTGTAGTCGGTCCAGTTATAGAGGTACAACTTGCCCTCGGCATGGGCCAATCCAACCCCAACGGCAACCACAGCCATGAAAATCATTAGCATGCGCACTGTCTTCATTTTGTTCTCCTTTTTTATTGAAGTTAATAAGATGGGTATTTGTCCTGTTCTTTTAGCCTCTGGGCTAAAAAACCAAAATCTGTGCATCTATTGGTCGGATGACCGGGACCTGGAGTTGGGCCCTGGAACCCTGCCAAACTCAGCGCCGTTGTCCAATATAGTAGGAAAGGGACACGAACAGGATCGATATGGCCAGCATAACTGTCGATACGGCATTGATTTCCGGGGTGATGCCCATGCGCACCATGCTGTAAATATAAAGCGGCAGGGTGGTCATGCCGGCCTGGGCAACCATCAGCGTGATAATGAAGTCGTCGATGGAGATGATAAAGGCCAGCATGGCACCGGACACAATACCCGGCAGCAGTAACGGTAGGGTTACATACCGAAAGGTTTGCCATTCATTGGCGTAAAGGTCCTGGGCCGCCTGCTCCAGGGTATCGTCCATGCCTTCCAGCCTGGCCCGGATGGGCAGAAACGCAAAGGGAATGCAGAAAACGGTATGGGCCAGGATAACGCGGCCGATCCCCAGTTTTAAACCTACCGCGGCAAAAAATGAGAGGGTCGCCACGGCGGTCACGATTTCCGGAACGATCAGAGGCAGCATGAGAACGGCATAAGAGGCAGTCTGTCCTTTGAATTTGCGGCCGCGGGTCATGATCAGCGCCGCCAAAGTGGCCAGTGTGGTGGCGAAGCAGGTGGCTGTAATCGCCACAACGATGCTGTTTACGGCCGCCCTCTGGATGTCGTCATTGTTGAAGGCATGCGCATACCATGCTGAAGCCGCTCCAAATCGTTGCCGAGCGGCCGGTATTGAAAGAAAAGATCACCAGGATCAAGATGGGGATATAGAGATAGAGAAAGAAAAGCCAGGAAACGGCACCGAACCCGGGGAATCTGCCGATCACGAAGTTGCGGATTCTTGTTTTCATTTAGGCTTGATCCATTGCAGGGTTTGACAGAGGTTTGAGACACATTATCCATGCTCTCCGAGATCTAGTTTTCTGGCTGGCCCCAAGGCATAAATCAGCATGGCGATCAGCACACAGCTCATCAGAATAAGGGCGGCTGCCGATCCAAAGGGCCAGTTGCGTGAAGAGGCAAACTGGAGTTGGATCATACTGCCGATCATCAACTTTTTCCCTCCCCCGAGCAGGTTGGGGGCGATGAAGGCACCCAGGCTGGGTACAAATACCAGAATGCTGCCGGCAATGATGCCCGGCATGGCCAGGGGCAGTATGACCCAGCGCATCAACTGCTTGCGATTGGCATAGAGGTCGTGGGCCGCCTCCAAAAGGCGCAGGTCCAGCTTTTCAACGGTGGAATACACAGGCAGCACCATGAAGGGGATATAGGTATAGACCAGTCCGATGAGGATGGCCCCGTTGGTAT
>CAZWGD010000147.1:0-5258 GCA_964633235.1 uncultured Desulfobacteraceae bacterium
ATATTGCCCGTAGCGAACAGCGCCACATGGATGCCGTCAAGTCTCTGCTTGACAAATACGGCATGATCGATCCGGTGGGTGATTCACCCAGGGGTGTTTTTACCGATCCTGTTATTGGGAAGCTCTATGCCGAGCTGGTTGAGAAAGGCATGACATCCCTGATGGATGCATTCTCGGTCGGCGCCGCGATTGAAGATCTGGATATCAGGGACCTTTACGACAATCTCAAGAGGACCGATAACTCGGACATTAAGGTCCTGTATGAGAATCTGGCTAAAGGCTCCAGAAACCACCTGAGGGCCTTCAACCATCAGCTTAGCCTGAATGGTGCCGCCTACGAGGCACGATATCTAAACGCGGTCGAAATTAGTGAGATTACGAGCTCTCCTAAAGAAAGGGGACGTATCGATGAAAACGGCTTGCAGGCAGCCGGCCCCGGAAAAAGGGCCGCTGGCAAGGGAAAAGCGGCAAAGACGGCACGCTTCAATTCTGCAGGCACAGATGATGGCCTCCGCGGCCATAAAGGCGTTCAAACGGCCGACGCCGGGAAGCGTAAAGGCCAGGGTAAAGGTGCGGGCAACCGGGGTAACGGTTCTTGTTTTCAATAAATTATTAGATGCAGGAGGAGAACATGATTGGTAAAGCAATAAGTGTCGCAGCGGTGTTTATCTCGCTGATAATGGCGGCCCCTTTGAGTGCCGAAGACCTAGGGGACGGTAAAAATGGTCGCAACCGGGATCCGTTGACGGACCCTGAGATCGAGCACATCACCTACATGAGAGAAGAAGAAAAATTGGCCCGTGATGTTTATCAGCAACTATATGCAAAATACAAAACATCCGTCTTCCGCAATATCGGCAGGTCGGAACAGCGGCATATGGATGCGCTCAAAAGACTGATCTCCAAGCACGGGCTCGATGACCCTGTAAAGGACAACACCAGAGGCGTGTTTACGAATCCGGTATTCACGGCCCTATACAAGGCGCTTGTTAAAAAGGGAGAAGAATCCTATTGCAGCGCCCTCCAGGTAGGGGTCGAAATCGAAGAGCTTGACATCGAGGATATTAAAGACGCGCTTAAAGATGCAAAAGCCGTAGATGTGCGCCGGGTTTTCCGAAAGCTTCTGAGCGGCTCCTATAATCATTTGAGAGCCTTTACAAACTGTCAGCGCATAAACAACTGCCCATAATGATGAGTCCCAGGACCAGCTGCTCCCCATCAGCGCGGGCGGGATTGTCAACCTCTCCCGCGCCTTTTCGTTTTTCCAGCGCTAATGCATCCCGGCTGACTGCAGTTTCAGCTGTGTTGATTCTTCCTTGCCGGGTTGCATTGATTTGACGGTCATTACCCAGTGCGATCACCATCTTTACGCCCTTGCCGAGCACACCACCTGTCGGTTGGTGTTTTTCTGCAGCACATTCAATCCACTCTTCCGGTATTGTCCCAACTCCGCAGCACGTTCCCATGGTTTTTATTGACTCCTCAATAAATCGTTGACAACATCCTAAGGACATGAAATAAACCGATCCAATCTTGATATAGCCAAACCATCCGCGAGGAGGGGACGGAAAGCCACGGGTCTTTAACAGATTCTTTTAAGACAGCCGGGTTGCCGAGAGACATAGGGCAATCCGGCTTTTTATTTTTTTTAGCTATAAATGAGGTGGGAGGCCTAAAAAATGCGGAAGGAAAGTGGAAATGCAGTTGTCTGGAACCTGTGCAGCATGAGCGACAGGATCAAGACAAAGCTTCCGGTAAGGCTAGCGGAAAAAAGGCTGTATTAGAGTATGCCGACGACCGATAACGCATCCCAAAATATTTATCTTGAACTCTATATCATTCGGAGGGAGGGAATGTGGCGGTACTTAGATGGAATTCCAGTTTTGATATCGGTATAGATGTAATTGATAAGCAACACCGGTTTCTCATGGGAATAATTAACGATCTCTATTACGTGATGATGGATGGAAACAGTAGAGATGAATTGAAAAAGCTGATTCGAAAACTAGGTGTTTACGCCAGCATTCATTTTGCCAGAGAGGAGCATTTTTTCAAAGTATTCGGATATCCTCACGCCGAAACCCATAAAGAAGAACATAATGATTTTGAAGATAAGATTCACGGTTTTGAAAATAAATTTATCAGAGGTGAGCAGGAATTAACGCTTAACATATTGCTTTTTCTTAGTGATTGGCTCGTTGACCATATCAAGGGAAGTGATCAGAAATATGGGCCGTATCTAAGGGAAAGAGGGTTGCAGTAGTAATGTGCCTGCGTCAGTCGGGGTAAGATGGGACTTTATGGCTACAAGGGGAACCGCCCTTGCACCGGCCATCGTGACTCATGCCCAGGGAGTAATGTTTTTTCCCATACTCCTGTTTAAGTATAGCACCAAGGAACCGTAACAGGATAACCGCATCTGGACATTGAGTGAGCACCAACACTACGCTCATTCGTTCAAAATAGTTGTCCTAAAAGCCGAAATCGGAGTTCTTGACAACGCTCAACGTTCTGTTATCCTGCATATTGGCCTTGAAAGCCTTCTGGTTAGGGTAGAGGATGACCGGCTCCACCCTGGAAGGGGAGAATGCCGTTACCATGGATTTCAGCCAAAAAATCCTGCTTGGCCGGACCGGACTGCGGGTCGGCCGACTGGGGATCTCGTCCAGCTTCGGCCTGCCGACGGCCGGCTTTGAAGAGGCCTTTGAAAGGGACTGCAACTATTTCACCTGGGGCACGTTCCTCAGGGGGCGTTCATCCAAAATGGCCCGGGCCGTCAAAAATATAGCCGCTTCAGGAAGGCGTGACCAACTCGTTCTGGGCATAATCACTTATGCCCACAGCGCCCGACTTACGGAATACTTTTTGGTCAAGGGACTGAAAACCCTGGGCCTGGAATACGCCGACGTGCTGCTGTTGGGGTGGTTCCCAAAACAGCCGGCAAAGCGTATTCTTGATGGAGCCCTACAACTCAAGGAAAGGGGCCTGGTACGTTACGTGGGCCTCACAAGTCACAACCGCAAGCTCTTTCCGGACCTGGCCCGAGAAGGCCATTTAGATATCTTTCATATCCGCTACAACGCCGCGCACCGGGGTGCGGAGAGTGAAACCTTTCCCTTTCTGAAAATGGAATCCCGGCCAGGCGTTGTAAGCTTTACGGCCACAGACTGGAAACGGCTGATCAAACAGGGCAAAATGCCTCCCGGTGAAGCCGCGCTTTCGGCGGCGGATTGCTACCGTTTTGTTTTGTCGCACCCTGCTGTAGATGTTTGCATGATGGGTGTCAAAACCGTGGCTGAGATGCGCGATAATTTAAGCGTTCTCAACAGCGGACCCATGGCACCTGGAGAGTTGGAACGTGTATGCCGAATTGGGGATTATGTACATGGTTAACTTTCCATATCAGGTTGAAAAAAGGAGAGGAGAGAAAGATGGCTGATCAAAAAAGACCACAGGAGATTACAGATACAGGGAAGGTCGTCAAGCAACATGGGGACGTCGATAAGGGCCGCCGCGGTGTGTTGAAGAAATTGGGTCATGCCGCCTACGCCGCACCGGCCACCATGGTTCTGCTGACCTCCGATAAGGCCCTGGCTCAGACACCCGGACGGATCAGGCTGGTTTTGAATATTCAGCCCAAAGGGGGCGTGGTCAAAAAACCCGGAATGGGTACGTTCTGGTACGATATTCCCGCCGTGGTGAAACTGGTGGCGGAAGCCGAGCCCGGATGGCAGTTTAAACAGTGGATCAGTCCGGACGGCAAGAAAGGGGACAACGCCCAGGCCTCTCCCCCAGTCGAGGATCCCTTCAGTCCCAAAACCAAAACCAAACCCCTGACTACGGATACGCGTCTGACAGCCGTATTCGAGCAAGAAACCACCACCACCACGACCACGACCACGACAAGCACGACGACGACGACCACCACCACGACCACTCAGGCGCCCCCGCCGCCCACGACCACAAGTACGACCACAAGTACCAGCACAAGTACGAGCACAAGTACCACAAGTACGAGCACAAGCACAACGGAACCACCCAGCGAAAAAGCGCCTTTACCGCCTGGTCTCAACTGAAGCCGGTCCGGTCAATATGCAGCCGCCACGGGAATAATCTCGCCGGAAACGGCAGCGTTTTTTGGTGAAAAGGATAATACGAGCCTATATTGACAAGACCGATTATTGCATTAGATTATGCCTGCATGTAGGCGAACCCTACGCTACTGTTACCGTGGGGCAGCCATCGATAATGACCGGCGGCGCAAACCATCAGGGTGGTAAATGACGACAAAAAGGGACTATTACGACGTTCTGGGTGTGGATCGAAACGTGGACGGCACACGGCTCAAATCCGCGTATCGAAAGCTTGCCATGAAGTATCACCCGGATAAAACCCCCGGCGATAAAGCGGCGGAGGAAAGATTCAAAGAGGCCTCAGAGGCCTATGCGGTGCTTCGGGATCCCCAAAAGCGGCAGATATACGATCAATACGGCCACCAGGGACTGGAAGGATCCGGATTTTCGGGATTCAATGGATTTGAAGATATCTTTTCCAGTTTCGGAGGTATTTTCGAAGACCTGTTCGGCTTCGGTTCGGGCGGACGATCCCGGGGCAGGGGGCAGCGGGGCTCCGATCTAAGATACGACCTTTCCATCAGCTTTATGGAGAGTGTTTTTGGGTCGGAATCGGAAATTGATATCACCAAGATGGTGATATGCCCCGCCTGTGAGGGGAGCATGTGTGCACCCGGCACTCAACCGGAGACCTGCCTTCAATGCAGTGGGACGGGGCAGGCAACCCGCAGTCAGGGTTTTTTTACCGTCAGGACGACCTGTCCCCACTGTCGGGGAGACGGTCTGAGCATTCCCCATCCCTGCAGGGAATGCCGGGGCAGCGGTCAGGTCAAGGACAGCAAGAAGGTGTCCATTAAAATTCCCGGTGGTGTAGATAACGGATCACGTCTGCGCCTGTCCGGTGAGGGTGAGCCGGGCATCGGCGGCGGCCCCCCGGGAGACCTGTATGTCTTCATCCACGTAAAATCGCATGAATTTTTCCAGCGTGATGATACCGACATCATCTGCCAGGTGCCCATATCCTTCATCCAAGCGTCGCTGGGAGACAACATCGATGTGCCGACCCTGAACGGAAAGAAAGTCCTGAAAATACCCAAAGGCACCCAGCATGGCGAGACCTTTCGGTTTCGCGGGGAGGGAATCCCCTCCCTGAGGACCCACAGAAGGGGCGACCAGGTGGTGCAG
>CAZWGD010000147.1:5268-6316 GCA_964633235.1 uncultured Desulfobacteraceae bacterium
CACAAACCTCACCAAAAAACAGCAGACGCTGCTTAAAAAGTTCAAAGAAATTGAGGACGGCAAACTATCCAATAAAATCAAGAACATTCTTAAAGGCGGTTCCAGCAAAGCCGCCATGTAGTCACTTTAAAGGTCCGGCCCTTTAGGATCCGGCCCCGGTCAATCCCGGTTGGAACCGGCCCCGTTGTATTGCCGGGCCTTGCTTACATTTCAAACGACAAATTCCAGTCATTAATAAGCAGCCATACAAAGAGCAACGTTCCATAGGCGGTCTTGATTATGTTCAAGCTAAAAATCACCACTCACCTTGCCGCAGCGCACCAGCTGAAAATGGTGGGGGAAAAATGTGAAAACCTCCACGGGCACAACTGGAAGATCGAGGTTTGCGTGGCCGGTAAGCACCTGAATCACGCCGGAGTTTTAATGGATTTCGGTGATCTGAAAAGAGAGCTGGCCGGTATTATCAAAACCCTGGATCATTGCCATCTGAACGAGTTGCCGGCCTTTGGAGACGGCCATCAGCCCTCATCCGAACATATCGCCGTCTATATCGCCGAAAAACTACAGTCCCGGCTTGATGATTCGGCCGTTCGGGTGGACCATGTGACCGCCTGGGAGTCCGATAACGCCAGCGCCAGGTATTATCCGCCCCCCGCAGCGTAGCCACAGGGCGCCAATCATGTGAAATTGTTTTTCGGAGCCTGCGCTTACCTGCGCGCGCCCTTACCCCATCAATTCCTCGCGCGTGATAACGGCGCGGACATCATCCACATGGGTCCGAATGTTCTCCAATCCCCCCTCCTGGCGATCGACCAGAATGACGGCCCGCATCACCTCCATGCCCTCTGAACGGGCCCGTTGAATCGCCTTGATGGTGGAACCGCCGGTAGTGGCCACATCATCGATAATGACGACGCGGTCACCCGGCTGAAGATCCCCCTCAATCCAGCGGATCATGCCGTGATCCTTACGGTTTTTGCGGATTGAAAAGGCATTGATGGGATGATCCCTCAATTGGGATACAAAAGCTGTAGCGATTGAAATGGGG
>CAZWGD010000148.1:0-6286 GCA_964633235.1 uncultured Desulfobacteraceae bacterium
TATGGTAACCCCTGTGCCGTGCATACCGATCCCATAGAGAAAAAGCCCTTATATCATTTCAAGCCCACATCAAGGGCTTTTTCTCTAGCCACCACGGGCTGCAATTTCCGCTGTTTAAACTGCCAGAACTGGGAAATATCCCAGGCCAAACCCCATGAAATCCGCCATCAAGAGCTTTTCCCCCACCAGGCGGTTCAAGCCGCCCTAAATACGGGGGCCCAGTCGATCGCCTACACCTATTCCGAACCAAGCACCTTTTTTGAGTACATGCTGGATACGGCCCGGGCCGCCAAGGAAAAGGGGCTTGCCAACCTGTGGATTTCCAACGGCTACATCAACAATACGCCCTTGGAAACGCTATGCCAAGTTCTGGACGGGGCCAATGTAAACTTGAAATCCTTCGCGGACGGGACCTACCGCAAACTAAACGGCGGCCGTTTAAAACCGGTTTTAGCTACCTTTCAAACCCTGCATAAGTTAAAGATCCACTTTGAGATGACCAATCTGGTGGTGCCGGGGTATACGGATGATCAGGAAATGGTCGGGAGTATGTGCCGGTGGATTCTTCACAATCTGGGGCCGGACCATCCCCTGCATTTTTTACGCTTCTTTCCCAGGTACAAACTGGACCGGCTGCCCCCCACCCCGGTATCGACACTGGTTCGTTTCCGGGAGTTGGCCATGGCGGAGGGCATTCGTTATGTTTATTTAGGCAACGTGCCCGGCCATGAGGGGAATCATACTTACTGCCACCATTGCGGAAAACTGCTGGTCGAAAGGCATGGGTACCACGTGCCGGTTTATCACCTGTCCGGGGATCAATGCCGGTTTTGCCGCACTCCCATACCCGGGGTATGGCGGTCTGGAGATAAGCCATGACAAGCCCGTTCACCTCCGCGGTAATACGGGTGATTAAACGGATCCCCAGGGGCAAGGTTTGCACCTATGGAATCATTGCCGCTGTAGCCGGGGACCCCCGGGCTGCACGGCAGGTAGCCCGCATCCTGCACGCCTGCTCTGAAAAGGAGGGGTTGCCCTGGCACCGGGTCATAAACCGTCATGGAAAGATCTCCCTCAGACCCCATCAGGGATATGAGATACAAGCTCAGATGTTGAAAGCCGAAGGTGTTGAACTTGGCGCGGGGGGAAGGATCTGCTTCGATACGTTTCTATGGAAAGGAGATTAAAACACCAATGCTGTTGAACAAGTTTTTAGAAAAAGGCCGGACCTTTTTGGGCTGTGATCTTCCCATCATGTGCGGCGCCATGACCTGGGTGTCTGACGACAAGCTGGTTGCCGCCCTTGGTGAAGCGGGCGGTTTCGGATTTCTGGCGGGCGGAAACATGCCGGTGGATCTATTTGCCAAAGAGATTCAGGCCACCCGTGTCCGCACGAACAAGCCTTTTGGCGTCAACCTCATCACCCTGGCCCCGGTGTTCAAGGAGCAGGTTCATCTGGTGTGTGAACTGGGGTGTGAGATCGTGGCCTTTGCCGGCGGTATCCCCCGGGAGGGTGAAATAAAACAGGTCCAAGAGGCCGGGGCCAAGGTCATCTGCTTTGCGCCCACCGCTCCTTTGGCCCTGCGGTTGATCAAAATGGGCACGGATGCCATTATGCTCGAAGGGTCGGAGGCCGGCGGTCATATCGGGCCGGTGAGCCTGTCGGTCCTTCTGCAACAGATTCTGTTTAAAGTAGATAGCGTGCCGATCTTCGTGGCGGGAGGCATTGCCACGGGACGCATGATGGCGCACCTTTTGATGATGGGGGCGTCCGGAATTCAAATGGGAACCCGCTTCGTGATGTCCAATGAATGCAAGGCCCACCCCCATTTTAAAAAAGCCTTCCGCAAGGCCAAGGCCAAAGACGCCGTTGCCACTCCGCAGTTCGACAGCCGGCTTCCGGTTATCCCGGTCCGGGCGTTGAAAAACCGGGGCACGGCGACCTTCGGGAAGCTGCAGCTGGAACTGATGGAAAAGCTGGAAAACAAACACATGGCCCCCCTGGAGGCTCAATTTGAGGTGGAAAATTTCTGGGCCGGAGCCCTGCGCAACGCCGTAATAGACGGGGATGTAAAAGGGGGTTCCTTAATGGCTGGTCAATCGGTGGGTTTGGTGGACAGTATCATCCCCATCCGCGAGATTATCGCAGAGATGACCACGGACGCCGAAGCCGAATTGAATCGACTCAAGCGGCTGTTCAACAAAACGCCCTGAACCGGGGTTTAGGTTATGTGTGATCTTACCCGGGCGGATACGAAAAATAATCCTAATGAGGACAAGCCGCAATTATCGGGATCGAAATCGCTATCGCTATCAGGATCGGATGGTGAGTCCTGGAAGGATGATTTCGATTTCGATACCGATTTCGATAGGGATAATCCAACCCGTCATCAAAATGTGTGCGTTTGGCTGTGATTTGAATTTATAATTGACTGATGTGGGTCCGGGAATCTTTACCAATATTCCGTTAAATTCCAAACGACCCGGGGTCGATACTCATGGTGGTGTAAATGTCAAAAACGATTGCACTTTTTCCCGGACAGGGATCTCAGTATGTAGGTATGGGTAAAAAAACGGCTGAAGAATCCGCTCAGGCCAGATTCTTGCTTGAGCAAGCGGATGATGTTCTTGGTTTCGCCCTGAGCAAATTGATGTTCACAGGCCCCGAAGCAGACTTGAGGTTTACAGCAAATGCCCAACCCGCGCTCTTTGTAGCTTCCATGATGGCTATGGAACTGGTCAAAGAACGTGGTTTCAGTTTCGATATGGTCGCCGGACACTCGCTGGGAGAATATTCGGCAATTTGTGCCGCAGGCGGGTTTAATTATGTAGATGGATTGAAACTGGTACGACACCGTGGCGAACTGATGGGCGGTGCCGGCGAAAAACGGCCCGGGTCCATGAGTGCGGTGATCGGAAGAAGCGAAGCTGAGTTGGCCCTGGTTTTAAAGGAAGTCTCCCGGGTAGACTTGGTGGTTCCGGCTAATTTCAACTCAGGGAAACAGATTGTGATTTCCGGTAGTGTGGAAGGGGTGAAGAAAGCTGGAGAGATCTTAGAAGGGCAGGGGGCCAAAGTAATTTCGTTGCCCGTTAGCGGTGCATTTCATTCCCCCCTGATGGCATTCGCCCAAAAAGACTTGAAAGATATGATTTGGAAAACCGAGTTCCATGATTTGAAGGTTCCGCTGATTGCCAATGTAACCGCCACAGAGGTGAGATCCACGGATGACGCCCGCAAGCTGCTGGTAAAACAATTGGTTAGTCCGGTTCGCTGGAAGCAATCTATGCTGAATGCGGTTAAGGCCGGTGTTTCAAAGGGGTTCGAGCTGGGTGCCGGAAAAGTGCTTAGGGGCCTGATGAGAAGCATAGAACGCAAGGTGAAGATCTTTCCAATAGAAAGTAACGCGGATTTGGACAAGGCTTTATCTTAAATTCGAGTCTTTCCGACACCCCCTGTTCACCGAGTGCACACATGGGATCTAGAGCTAATATCTGTAATGATCCGGCTTATAGGGTCCTTCAACCGGTACACCTAGATAATCGGCTTGAAACCGGGTTAGTGTGGTCAGCTTGACCCCTAGACGTTTCAGATGGAGGCGGGCCACCTCCTCATCCAGCTTCTTCGGCAAGGTGTACACTTTGTGCTCGTGGGGCTTGGACGCCAGTTCAATTTGCGCCAGACATTGATTGGTAAAACTGTTGCTCATGACGAAGCTGGGATGACCTGTGGCGCAACCCAGGTTTACCAGGCGCCCTTCCGCAAGAATAATCACGGAACGTCCGGATTTCAGAAGCCACTTGTCGACCTGGGGTTTGATGACCGACTTTTTACATTCTGTTGACTCTTCCAGGTAGCGCATATCTATTTCGTTATCAAAATGGCCGATGTTGCATATGATGGCCTCATCCTTCATCTGTTCCATGTGTTCGCCGCGGATCACATGGTAGCATCCCGTTGCGGTAACAAAGATATCCCCGCGGGGGGCCGCATCGGTCAGGGTCAGAACTTCGAATCCCTCCATGGCGGCCTGAAGGGCACAGATAGGGTCGATTTCGGTCACGATGACCCGGGCACCGAATCCTTTCATGGACTGGGCACAACCTTTGCCCACATCCCCATAGCCGCAAATGACAACCGTTTTTCCCGCAATCATGACATCCGTGGCTCGCTTGATGCCATCGGCCAGGGATTCCCGGCAGCCGTACAGGTTGTCAAACTTGGACTTGGTCACCGAATCATTGACATTGATGGCCGGAAACAGCAGTTCCCCCCTGCGGGCCAGATGGTACAGCCGATGAACCCCGGTGGTGGTTTCTTCGGACACCCCGCGGATGTTGCCGGCAATACGGGTCCATTTGCCGGGGTCCCGCTCAAAGCTATCCGCCAGACGGTTCATGAGACATTGCTTGTCCGGATTGTCATAGGTCTTTTCCAGTAGGGAGGGATCTTTTTCTACGGCGACACCTTCATGCACGTATAGGGTCGCATCCCCGCCGTCATCAACTATCAGGTCGGGGCCGGAGCCGTCCGGCCAGGTCAATGCCTGTTCGGTACACCACCAGAACTCTTCAAGGGTTTCACCCTTCCAGGCAAATACAGCCGCCGAACGGTTCTTGGCAATGGCGGCGGCGGCATGATCCTGCGTGGAGAATATATTGCAGGTTGCCCAGCGAACGTCCGCGCCAAGCTCCCTCAGCGTTTCAATAAGCATGGCGGTCTGAATGGTCATGTGCAGACTGCCCATGATTTTCAGGCCTTTCAGCGGAGTGCTGGGACCGTATTTTTCGCGAACCGCCATGAGTCCGGGCATTTCCCTTTCCGCAAGCTGCATCTCCCGGTTACCGAAATCGGCCAGGGATATATCAGCCACCTTATAGGGCAGAGAAAGGTCAAGCGGGAGAAGGCCCTTGTTAACGTTTTTTAAAGTTATGACAGACATTGAATGCTCCCAAATTCGTGGATGGGTCCACCGATATTTATGTTATAGTATGGTTCAGCCGCTCTGAAAGTGAATATTTATAAGCCCGCCCTTTGCCTGACCGCCTCAACCTTATCGGTCTTTTCCCAGGAAAATTCGGGTTCATTGCGTCCGAAATGACCGTAAGCCGATGTTTTCTGATAAATAGGACGCAGGAGATCGAGGTGTTCAATGATCACGGCCGGGCGCAGGTCGAAGACGTCTTTGATGATTTCCTTTACCTGGTACTTGGGAATGACGCCGGTTCCCATGAGATCAACCATGACTGACACCGGCTCGGGTACACCGATGGCATAAGCGACTTGGATTTCACATTTTTTGGCCAGTCCCGCCGCTACAATATTTTTAGCAATATATCGTCCCATGTATGAGGCACTCCGGTCCACCTTGGAGGGATCCTTGCCCGAAAAGCACCCCCCACCGTGGCTTCCCTGTCCGCCGTAGGTGTCAACAATAATCTTGCGCCCGGTAACCCCGCAGTCTCCCATGGGGCCGCCGACGACGAATTTACCCGTGGCATTGACAAAGTAGCGGGTATCGCCATCGGTCATTTCGGCGGGAATGATTTTTTTTATCACTTCTTCGATAATGGCTTCCCGCAGGTTTTCATAGGTGATGTTCGGCTTATGCTGAGCGGCGATTACCACCGCATCCACCCGCTTTGGGTTGCCGTTTTCATACTCTATGGTGACCTGTGATTTTCCGTCGGGCCTCAGAAAATCTAGGGCGCCGTTTTTGCGAACCGTTGCCAGTCGCTGGCAAAGCTTATGGGCATACATGATCGGCATGGGCATAAGCTCGGGTGTTTCGTCTGAGGCAAATCCGAACATGAGCCCTTGATCACCGGCCCCCTGGTCTTTAAAAAGGCCTTCACCGACATTGACCCCCTGGGCAATGTCGGGTGATTGTTTATCGATGCTGGTCACCACAGAGCAAGTTTGCCAGTCAAATCCCATTTGGGAAGAAGAATAGCCGATCTCCCTTATGGTGTCCCTAACCACTTGAGGGATGTTCACGTAGCACTCAGTAGTGATCTCTCCCGATATGAACGCCAATCCGGTCGTAACCAGGGTTTCGCAGGCCACGCGGCATTTTTTATCCTGATCTATGATAGCATCCAAGATGGAATCGGATATGGCATCTGCGACTTTATCTGGATGACCTTCGGTTACGGACTCCGAAGTAAAAAAGAACTGTTCCTTGTTCATTTGATCTTCTCCTTCTACGGAAGTTCAGGCAATGTATTTTGCGAGGTTGGGAGATGTGGTTGCGTTTGCCTATACCAGGACCCAAAACAGGATGCAAAA
>CAZWGD010000149.1:0-6261 GCA_964633235.1 uncultured Desulfobacteraceae bacterium
GCTCGCCGGGCAGCACCAACCCCTTGTCAGGCAGCAGGGCGTGTTCAATGCCCATGCGGCCGACCTCGAAATAGTGCGTCAATCCCTGCTCCGCGGCAAAGTCCCTGAGGGCCTTGGCCTGGATGGCGGACTTGATATCCTTGTTGGGAACGAAATGATCGGGTATCAGACCGACCCGTTGGGGATCGAACACCTTTTTTCCCCCGCCCTCCCTGAACACTTTTATGGCCAGAGGGGCGGTGATGTCGTTGCCGAATACAAAGTCCAAATCGGCTTCGATCAATTCGCCCGGGCTGACGGTTTCCCGCGCAGTATGCGCGGCCAAAATTTTTTCACTGATCGTATGCGGCATAAAACCCTCCTGTATGCAGGTTACAAAACCCTTTTGGCGGTATAGACATAGTAATCCGAGCGATAGTACATTTGCGTGATCACCATGGGGCGGCCCTCATCCGCGTAGTATACGTTACGTACGTAAAAGAGGGGAAAGCCGAAATCGACTTGCAGAAGGCCGGCCAAATCCATATCGGCACTGGATGCCTGGACCCGCTGGGTCATGGATTTGAGCTTGATCTTGGAGCCCTTTTGGAAGGCATCCACAAAGGACAGTTTCTCTATCTCCCGATTGGGAAGTTTGGTGAATAGCCGGCTTGGTCCGTAGTTGATGACATATGAAACCGGTTTGCCTTTCAACTTCCGTATGCGTTTGATGCGCTCCACCTTTGCGGCCGGATCAAGGACCAGAATATCGGCGATCGGTTGCGGGCAGGAGATAATCTGCCGGTCAATTATCTGAGCGATGACGCCGAATTTGCTTCCGACGGCCGAATCAATCCAGGTTCTGAAATCACCGGCAATTTCGATTTCAACTATGGCGTCCTTCCGGTGAGCAACCTGCGCCCGGCGCCCCCTTTTGGAAACCACATATCCGCCCTTGGCAAGCAAGTCCATAGCCCGGCGGATCGTGATGTTGCTGACTTTAAATTCATTTTCCAGCTCCTTGGCGGAGGGAATGGAATCACCTGGTCCGTATTCATGGTTGAATATTCTGGTTTTAATGGTCTCCGCCACTTGGAGAAATAATGGAATTAGTTGAGCTTGCATTTTCCCAATATCCGTTTTGATCTCGCGGCCTCAGGATCGGCCGGATGTACATATCATGTTAGTAGGCTCGTATACAATGATGCCAAGTTTGTTGTCAAGTAAAGAATGGCTTTTAAGCGGAAGCAGCGGCCCAGGTTTAGAGATGTCCGGGCATATCTTTCAAGCGGTTGAAAGACGGCTGTCTGGTGCGGAGCGGCTGGGTCCGGTTGACCTACATGTGCGGTAGCTACATGTGCGGTAGCCCCGCAGATGCGTCAGAACAGTTTTTGCTTGACATTCCCTACCAAAATGGTAGGGTGATACTCCATTCAAACCATACGATTACCCATCTAACCAGCTGATATTATTAGAGGAAATATTCATGACAGGCACAAAATCACCTCAGTGTCGGTTAACAACCGTTCCGGTCGCTCTGATCATCGCCATTCTGGTTTGCCTGGTAGGTTTCGAAGGGGCGGCCGAGGCTGCCTCCGCACGCCCTGATATCATTATGATCGACATGCGGCCCGTTCCGGGAGGCGAAAAGATGCCGGCCGTCCAATTTCTCCATGATTTGCACACTGAAGCCCTGGCGGGCGAAAAAGGCTGTAGTGCCTGTCATCCGCAAAACGATAATACCTATAATTTCAAATTCAAACGCAGTCAAGACGGCGATCCGGAAACGGATATGACCATCTATCACGATAACTGCGTGGGTTGCCATCAAGACAGTCTTGATTCAGGGAAAGGCGGGGGACCATTATCCGGTGATTGCAGATCCTGCCATAACCGTAAACCCACCGCGACTTCCGCACGACAACCGGTTCCCTTCGATAAATCCCTTCATTATCGCCATGCATCTTCGTCATTCATGGTAACGGATTCAGGAGCGGAAAACACCACTTGCGAAGCCTGTCACCACAAATACGACCAGGAACTTCAAAAAACCGTATACGTCAAAGGTAAGGAAGAAACCTGCCGATACTGCCACCACCCCACGCAGACCAAGGATGTACGCTCCCTGCGGGCCGCATCCCATGTAGCCTGCATCAATTGCCATCAACAGAAAATAGACGCCTCCCAAAAGGCGGGGCCCGTCAATTGCGGCGGGTGCCACGATTCAACAGAGCAGAAAAAGATCAAAATCGTAAAAGAGGTCCCGCGGTTGAAGAGAAACCAGCCCGATGCGGTCCTCATGGCCAGCTGGATGAAGCGGCCCGATCCCGATGCGGCTTCGGTCGATAATCAGTTAGGCGCGGTGGCCTTCAACCACCAAACCCACGAAACAAAGACGCCTAAATGCACCACCTGCCATCACCAATCACTGGAGAGATGCAGTCAATGCCACACCGAAACGGGCCATAAGAAGGGCGGATTTGTGCGCCTGGAAAGCGCCATGCACGCTCCGCAAACTGAAAAAAGCTGCCGGGGGTGCCACCGCCGGGCCCAGAAGTCTCCAAAGTGTGCGGGGTGTCACGGGTCAATTCCGGCCCGGAAGTTCGCCGACATGGCCTGCAACAACTGCCATACGGTAGGCCAAACCGGCAGCGGCGTCCTGGCCATGAGTGAACTGGAGCAAGCGGACCTAGCCAGGGAAACCTTGAACGCAGCCTCGCTAAAGCCCATCATTCCTTCGGATGAACAAATTCCGGAGACCGTCACCATCAAATCCATGGTTGACAAGTATGAGGCTGCTACGTTTCCCCATCGACGCATTATCCGGAAACTGGCCGCGGGTATGCGCGAGGACCGCATGGCCCGTTTTTTTCATACTGAGCCGACCACTATGTGTATGGGATGTCACCACAACAGCCCGGCTTCGGCCCGGCCGCCCAAGTGCGCCGCCTGTCATGGTGAATCCTATATAGCCGGTATAGCCGGCCGAAATGAGAGGCCCGGACTCAAAGGGGCCTATCACGGTCAGTGTATTGCGTGCCACCAAATCATGAAAATCGTAGAACCGAAGGCGAATAATTGTACGGGATGTCATAAAAAACGTAACTAGCAGAGCTGAGGCGGACTAATGGGTGTCACCCGGAGAAAATTTCTAGGTTGGATGGGCGCGGCCGCCGCGGGTACGGCTTCCATGATGGGATCCGAAGTCCACGCGGGATCGAATAAACACTTTGATGGCTATCCCGGAAGTTTTGGGGTATTGCACGACACAAGCCGCTGTATCGGATGCCGGAAATGTGAGGAAGCCTGTAACCAGGTAAACCAGTTGCCTCCGCCTGAGAGGCCTTTTGACGATCTGGCCGTTTTAGAAGAAACCAGGCGGACAAACGCCGATGCTTTCACCGTTGTGAACCGTTTTGAGACCGGAGATGACGGAACCGTCGGTTTTGCCAAAAGCCAGTGCAACCACTGCCTTGAGCCCGCCTGTGCCTCGGCCTGCTTTGTACGGGCGTTGCGGAAGCAAAAAACCGGGGCGGTGGTCTACGATGCGTCCCTGTGTGTGGGTTGCCGGTATTGCATGATCGCCTGCCCTTTCAATATCCCGGCCTACGAGTATAACGAAGCGCTGACCCCAAGAGTTAGAAAGTGTCACCTGTGCCAGCATCGCCTTGAAAAAGGGTTGCCTCCCGGATGTGTGGCGGTCTGTCCCACGGAAGCCCTGGTATTCGGGCAAAGAGAACAATTACTCAAAGCCGCCAAGCAGCGCATCGACGCTTTTCCCGAGCGCTACGTCGACCATATTTACGGCGAACGGGAAATGGGCGGTACGAGTTGGCTGTACCTTGCTTTGAGGCCTTTCGCTCAAATCGGTATGCGCGAAGACCTGGGGACAACACCGGCATCCCAGTTCACTACGGGCCCCCTGTCGGCCGTTCCAATTGTTGTCGGGTTGTGGCCGGTCCTGTTGACGGGTATTTACGCCATCTCTAAACGTAAAGATAACATCGCCCGTGAGGAACGCATTCAAGCCGTGGCCGCGACCGTAGCCGATGCCAACGAAGAAATCAAAACCAAACTGGCCGAGTTGAAAGAAAAAATGACCCGTGAAAAGGAAGCGGCGATTAACCTCGAGATCAAGAAAGCCCTTAAAGAGGCGGCCGAAAAGGAGGAAGCCTAGATGCCGCAGGAGACGAACCAATCAAACCATTCGTTGTTGACCCCCTTCAACATCGTTGCCGGAATCATCATCTTCGCCGGGCTGATTATCACCATATTGCGTTTTACCAAAGGGCTGGGTGCCGTCACCAACCTGGACGACAACAACCCCTGGGGCATTTGGATCGGGTTCGATCTGTTGTGCGGTGTGGCCCTGGCCGCCGGCGGCTATGTCACCTCCGCGGCCTGCTATATATTCGGGCTCAAACGGTTCCATTCCGCGGTCAGACCGGCGATTTTAACCGCCTTTCTGGGGTACGCGCTGGTCGTACTGGCCCTGCATTACGACGTCGGCCGTCCCTGGCGACTGCCGTATCCCATCTTTTTCTCCCCGGGAACCACCTCACTGCTCTATGAAGTCGGTCTGTGCGTTTTTCTCTACTTAACCGTGCTCTTTATCGAGTACAGCCCCGCCGCCCTGGAATGGTTGGGCTTGAAGCGTGTGCGCAACCTGATTGTGCGCCTGACCCTGGTGTTGACCATCTTCGGGGTCGTACTTTCTACCCTGCATCAATCTTCGCTTGGGGCCCTCTTTATGATAGCGCCGTCCAAACTGCACCCCCTGTGGTATTCCAATTACCTGCCGGTATACTTCTTTATATCCAGCATTTTTGCGGGCCTGTCCATGGTGATTTTCGAAGGGACCCTGGCCCACCGCTATTTCCACCATAAAATGGACGCCGTCCACTTACAGGAAAGCGACGGTGTGGTTTTCGGTTTCAGCAAGGCGGCTTCTTTTGTTATGATGGGCTATCTGGCCATTAAACTGATCGGCATTTCCGTTGACAACCACTGGCAGGCGCTGGTTAGCGGATGGGGGTTGTGGTTCCTTTTCGAGCTCATCGGTTTTGTGGCCCTGCCGGCCTTTTTATTCTCCCTTGCGGTGCGGGAACGCAACCTGAGCTGGGCCCGCCTGGCTGGGGCTTGGACTGTCTTGGGGGTTGTCCTCAACCGGCTGAACATCTCCGTGGTCGCCTTTAATTGGCATCTCCCGTCAGCCCAGAGGTACTTTCCCAGCTGGATGGAGATCGGCACATCGGTCTTTATCGTCACCCTGGGCGTAGTTATTTATCGGTTTATTACAACCCGCATGCCGATTTTTTACGAGCATCCGGATTATCGACACGATCTCTAAACCAAGAAGGTATCGTCATGAATACCGTTTTTTACACTTTGCATGATTACATGCTGCATACGGAAAGCATTACCTACATCCTGCTGGCCGGCATTCTCATCGGACTGCTGTTATTCTGGCGTTTTCTTACCGGCCGGGATTCAAAAAAGCGGACTTATTAAATCCATTGAAGGGGAAACGCCCATGTACGCATTTTTAACCGGTTTCATGCTTTGGCTGTCCATCCTAATCTGCCTGATCGGGCTTATTGTCCGCCTGGTTATGTATATAAGGGGCCTGAACTGGCAGCTGGACCGGGTTGCCTATGGAGCCTATCCGTCACAAGGTTTCAAAGGAGCCCTGAGGTCAATCTACAAGTGGCTGCTGCCTTTCGGCACCCACAGCTGGCGCAAACAACCTTTTATGACGATCATCTTCTTCGGCTTTCATGTCGGCGCCGTACTGGTACCGGTTTTTCTTCTGGCTCACAATGAAGTCTTGAAAGAGCAAGTGGGTATCCGCCTGTTTACTCTGAATCCTGCTTTGGCCGATTTTCTTACCTGGGCGGTGGTCATCAGTGCCGTCCTGCTGACCTTGCGGCGTATCGCCCTGCCCGAAGTTCGGATCCTGACTACGGGTTATGACTATTTTATCTTATTTATATCGGCCGCTCCCTTTGTTACCGGGTTGATTGCCCGCTACCAATTGGGAGATTATTCATTCTGGCTGACCTTACATATCATTTGCGGCGAGGCCCTGCTGATTGCGATTCCGTTCACGAAACTGTCGCACATCATTCTATTTTTTGCTTCGCGTGCTCAGCTTGGGATGGACTACGCCATTAAAAGAGGCGGTATGCAGCAGGGAAAGAGTCTCGCTTGGTAAACCCTATGTCTGAATTGACCGGCAAAGGAGAATTTCCATATGCCTGAAGGAACGCTTTGCAACAAAAA
>CAZWGD010000150.1:0-6236 GCA_964633235.1 uncultured Desulfobacteraceae bacterium
TTCAAGGGTATGCGTTTAGGGGGGTGACAGAAAACCGGCCGATACATTTTCCAAAAAACCATCCTGGCGGCGGGGTCTTTTATTTTCGCTACGCTTTTGGCTTGATGGGACCCATGAAATATTATATGGGGGAAGTACGAACCCGCACGGCAGCCTCCCCGGCTTGTTCGGGCTGGAAGATAAACATATTGAAGGAGTAGGTATGAACATTTTAGTGGGATATGATAAATCGAACGTGGCAGAGCATGCCTTAACGGTGGCCAAGAAACACGCCCGGGCGTTTAATGCCCGGTTGATCGTCGTCACTTCTATGAAGGGAGGTCCGGGTGTGCCCCGTGAAGCCTTCGAACGGGCTGAAAAAAATCTGGCCCGGGTTGAGGCTGTGTTGATAAAAGAAGGGATCGCCTGTAAAACCCGGCTATCGGTTCAGGGCTTGGAGCCCGGAGAAGACCTGGTGGCGATAGCCAGAAGAGACGACGCAGAAGAGATTGTTATCGGCGTAAAAAGGCGTTCAAAAGTGGGTAAGATGATTTTTGGGTCCAACGCGCAGTATATCATCCTAAAGGCTCATTGCCCAGTAGTGGCTGTGAAATAAACCGGACAGCCGTATTTGGACCTTGACCTGAGGCCACTGTATTTAAAACGGCCAGTCTCTCTTTCAAACCGGTTTCTTTTCTAAAATGGCAGACAAGAAAGGCATCGAACAGGATTGACAGGATGTTCAATTAAGCCGGAATATCCTGTAGATTCTGGAAAAAGAGACCGGCCGTGGTTTAGGCTGTGTAAGGTTTGATGCGGTCTTTCTTGGATATCGTGCCTTATCGATTGGACGTCTTACAGCCTGATATCCTGAGCTATTTCCAAGCGATCCCTTAAGCCTCCAAGCGATCCCTTAAGCCGGGGTCTAACGATATTGCTCCAGGACCCTTTTTCGCTGATCTTCGGGCAGGTTCTTTATATAGGACTTCCATCCCGGACACCAGTTGGTGTGCCATCTCCACAAACGGCCCAAGATTGAGCGGGGATTTTGATCATACTTAGCGCGGAACTTGCATCTATCACAACTGCTCATGGGTTGCTCCTTTTTTTTGTTTGGTCAAACCGGCTCATTTTTCATTGTTTGCAAATCGGGGTTATCAGCCGGGATTATCAGCCGGGATTATCAGCCGGGATTATCAGCCGGGATTATCAGCCGGTCAAAAATCAAGCCGTGGAAGCGATAATCACCTCCCGAGATAAACAACCAGCCTACATGAACGAGACAAGCAGCGCAGAGGGCCATGCGCCAATAAAAGCCCCTGAACCAGGTGAATTCGGCTGACGGCCTACCGGCGTACCAGCAGTTTGCTGATCTAAAGCAGCCGATATCAAAGACGATGCCATGCGGATTGGCGAAGGTGTGGGCATGTCCACCCTGGATGTTAATTCGTTCCCTCCGGCTGGTAATGACCTGAAAACAGGTGCTGCACAGGATATCTTCCCCGCCGTCCGATAATTCCTCCTCGGCCTTTTCGTCCGCCATGTGTTGCGGTTTGACACGGGGCCGGTCGGGGTTGTGTTTCAAGGTATAGGCAACATTGGAAAGCATTATCCGCAAAATAACCATGGCTGGAGAATAAAAAACAACATTCCTCAGTTCACTGTCCGGGTAGTATAGCCCATCTTGGTCTAATCTTCAACTAAAGGTCTTGCGCAAACCCGGGTCGGCATCCTTAAAAACGCTGCATCAATCTTTTAAGTTGACAGGCGATCGGTTTTCAACTATTCATAGGTTCGTTGGGTGTGAAAGCTTAATAGGGAATTTCGTGAAAAACGAAAGCGGTCCCGCCGCTGTGACCCCGCCCTTCGTTCATTGAGGGGAACCTTTTCGGTAATTTGAGTGCCACTGTTTCGTTTTAGCGGGATGGGAAGGCAGCTGAAAAGGCGGGGGAGCCAGAAGACCTGCCCGACGGCTTGGCCGCTTAACCCGGGATCGGGTGTTGCGTATAAAGTGTTGTGGTAAAAAGGGTAAAGAAAGCTGGGTGCAACCCTTCAAATCGATGCGGTTTGAAGGGTTTTTTTTTGCCTATTCCGTGCATCCCATAGATGTTAACCGGGCAGACCGACAACCTAAATATGATGACAGGCGCTGAAAATAAGCATACTTCTTTTCGCAGCAATCTGGGAATCCAACTGCTTTTGCTATCCCTGGTATTGGCGGTTGCGGTAATCGCATCCTCGGGGATGGGCTATCTCGACATCTCATTTATCGATGTGGCCAGGATCATCGGCGGCACCCTTCTCGACGTTGAGGGGTGGGTTGCCGGAATGGACGATCTCTTCCAGGTGGTGGTAATGGAGGTGCGCTTGCCCCGCATCTTGACCGCTGCGGCCGTGGGCGGGGGGCTGGCGGTTTCAGGTGCCGTGTTCCAGGGGATTTTGTTGAACCCCCTGGCCGACCCTTATACCCTCGGCGTTTCGGCCGGGGCGGCCTTTGGCGCCTCTCTGGCGCTTCTATTCAACATCACCTTTATGGGGACCCACTCGGTGCCGCTCTTTGCTTTCGCGGGAGCGGTGGCCACCCTGCTGTTCGTAATCTACCTGTCTTCTGCGAGCGGAGGCGTATCCTCCAACAACCTGATCCTATCCGGGATCATCGTGGCGGCAATCCTGTCCGCCGGCTTGAGTTTCATGAAATATGTGGCCGATGAACAGGTGTCCGTGATTATTTTCTGGTTGATGGGAAGCTTTGTCTCCAGGACCTGGACCGATGTT
This sequence comes from uncultured Desulfobacteraceae bacterium, assembly GCA_964633235.1. Lineage (GTDB taxonomy): Bacteria > Desulfobacterota > Desulfobacteria > Desulfobacterales > CAZWGD01 > CAZWGD01. The sequence continues at coordinate 2,755 of CAZWGD010000150.1, forward strand.
TCCCTAACCGTGGGAGTGGTAGGCGCCGGTTTTCTGATCGTCATCTATTTTTCACGGGATATCAACCTGCTTTCCCTTGGCGAGCGTACGGCCTCCTCCCTGGGGGTCCATGCCAGGCGGATGACCTTGATTATGTTGGTCACCGCTTCCATGATGGCCGCCGTTTGTGTCTCCGTATCCGGGATCATCGGATTTGTGGGGCTAATCATTCCGCATATGGTGCGGGGCATCACAGGACCCGACAACCGCAGGCTGATTCCGGTATCGCTCCTCAGCGGGGCCGTTTTGCTGCTTTGCGCTGACACCGTGACCCGGGCATTGCTCCCATCGGAAATTCCCATTGGCGTGCTTACAGCCCTGATCGGAGGGCCTGTTTTCTGCTATATCTTCAGGAAACGGCAGATCATGGGCAGGGAGGGATGAGCCTGATGTTTCGGCTGGACGGGATCAGTTTTGCATACGGGGACAAGCATGTTCTCGACGGGATATCGATCCATCTGCCCAGGGGCGGTTTTTACGGAATCGTGGGTCCCAACGGGTGCGGCAAAACCACCCTGGTGGACCTTTTGACGGGTCTAAAGACACCGCATGAGGGCACCATTACCTACCGGGAGAAAAGGCTGACCGCTTATTCAAAAAAAACCCTGGCCAGGGAAATCGCGCTGGTGCCTCAAAATTTTTACATCAACTTTCCCTTCACTGCCGAGGAAGTCGTCATGATGGGGCGCTATCCCGGAATGTCCAGGTTTTCTCCGCCCTCCGCAGCGGATAACGCGATTGTCGGCGAGATCATGGAACGCACCGAAACCGGCCGGTTTCGGGATCGTTTTATCACCGAACTCAGCGGAGGTGAACGGCAGCGGGTTGTTTTTGCCAGAGCCCTTGCACAAGACACCCCGGTACTTATCTTGGATGAGGCCACATCGAACCTGGATATCAACCACTCCCTGGCCCTTTTGGACCTCGCGACCGGAGAGATGGGGGGCCGGAGGAAGACGGTGATTGCGGTGCTCCAGGATATCAATCTTGCCGCTGTATACTGCGATCATCTCATTTTTATGAAGACCGGCCGGATTGCGGCCGAGGGGCCCACAAATGAGGTCCTAACCGCAGACACGCTTAAGAAGGTGTTCAACGTGGATGCGAAAATCCATTTTGAGGATTTCACCGGTTCAAACCAGGTGGCGTTTAGAAGATGAAAAACCGATTGACTTCGATGATCCTGATATTGATGTTCCCAATAGCCATGTTTTTGGCGACCTTCCAGACCGGTGTATCGGCAGACGGGAAAAGCTTCGGGGTTTTGGGCGCCGACGTTATTGAGGATCAGGGGGGACGACGGATCCGTATCAGGGAACCGTTTCGGCGCATTATATCACTGTACGGTGCTCACACGGAAAACCTGTTTTCTCTGGGTCTGGACCGGGAAATCATTGGGGTGACCCGCCATGAGGTTTTTCCGCCACAGGCACTGCAAAAGCCGGTGTTTTCTTACCATGACGATCCTGAAAAATTTCTTGGTGCCCGACCTGATCTGGTTCTGATCCGGCCCATGATTGACCGGGGGTATCCCCAGTTTGTGGAAAGGCTCGAGAAAAGCGGTATCACCGTGGTGTCCATCCAGCCGACGACGGTGGAAGATATGTATCGATATTGGCATGTGCTGGGCATGCTCACCGGGCAATCGGCCGCCGCCGAGGATATGGCCAGGCGTTTCCAAATTGCGGTGAATGAATTCCTGTCGCTGACGAAAACCGTCGCCAGGAAGAAAAAGGTATATTTTGAATCCATCCACAGTAAGATGAAGACGTTTTCGCGCACTTCCATCACCATTTTCGCCCTCGAAACCGCGGGGGGGATCAATATCGCCCCGGATGCCCGTTCTTCAAAGGGAACCAACGTGGCCGTTTACGGTAAAGAACGGATTCTATCCCATGCCGGGGAAATTGACGTCTACCTTGCCCAGCACGGCGCTATGAACAAGACAACGGTGGGCTCAATCATGGAGGAGCCCGGATTTAGTGTCATCCGGGCCGTGAAAAACGGTGATGTTCACCTGGTGGACGAGTACATTGTTTCCAGGCCCACCCCCAGGGTGCTGCAAGGAATATTCACCGTCGGCCGGATCCTATATCCGGAGCGATACGGAGAAGCGGCAAGGGCCGTACTGAAAAAGGCCGATTTTGGAACCATTTCCGTGGACCCCGACCCATTTCAATAGCATTTTGAGGGATGTGAACACATGCAGGATAATGCCTACTATTTAATACCCGATATTTGAGGGAGGTGACGTATCAAAGGTTTTATCGTGGCGGGGACCAGCAGCGGAAGCGGAAAGACCACCGTATCTTTGGGCCTCATGGCGGCGCTGGTGAAGCGGGGCTTAAAAGTGGCGCCCTTTAAGGTGGGACCCGATTTTATCGATCCCGGACATCACAACCGAATCACCGGTAGGGTGAGCCGGAATCTGGATGGCTGGATGCTTTCCAAAGCGTATAACCGGGACTGTTTTGGCCGCCATACCGCCGGGGCCGATGTGGCCGTCGTTGAAGGAGTGATGGGACTTTTTGACGGCTACGATGGAAAAAGCGAAGCCGGTTCAACGGCCCAGATGGCCAAGTGGCTCGGTCTTCCCGTCCTGCTGGTGGTTAATGCAAAAAGTATGGCCCGCAGTGCGGCGGCGTTGATCCAGGGGTTCGAAAACTTCGACAGGGATCTTTCCCTCGCAGGGGTTCTGTTTAATAATCTGGGAAGTTCGCGGCACCTGGACTACCTAAGGGAGGCGCTCGCCGATAGCGTACGGACACCTTGTATGGGCGGCATCCTGCGTGACCCCGCGCTTGAAATCCCCGAACGGCACTTGGGACTGGTTACCGATCAGGACCATTCCCTGTCCACGGAAAACCGGAAGCGGCTGGCCATGATGATCGAAAGCAGCATGGATGTGGATTTGTTGCTGAAGACGCTTCCGACGGTGGAAACAAAGCCTGTCTCCCGTCCCGAACAACCGTACAAGAAAACCCGGACGGTTAGAATCGGTGTTGCCAGGGACAAGGCCTTTTGCTTTTACTATGCCGATAACCTGGATCTGCTGGAGGAGAAAGGTGCCGAGCTGGTCTTTTTCTCACCCATGTCCGCTCATGCGCTTCCGTCAGGCATCGACGGCCTGTACCTGGGTGGCGGATACCCGGAACTCTACGCCAAAAGACTTGCAGAGAATACGCCGCTGCTGAACCAAATCCAAAAGCATAGCCGGCGCGGGATGCCCATATATGGAGAGTGCGGCGGTATGATGTATCTCTGCCGGAGGATCATCGACATGGAGGGGAAGGGCTACCCCATGACCGGGTGCCTGCCCTTTTCCACCCGCATGTTGACAAGGCTTCGCTCTCTCGGTTACCGGGAGGTACGGCTGCTTGAAAACAGCCTGATCGGCAGGGCGGGAAATGTCATCCGCGGCCACGAGTTCCACTACTCGGAAT
>CAZWGD010000151.1:0-6222 GCA_964633235.1 uncultured Desulfobacteraceae bacterium
GTGAAAAGCGGCTGAAATCGATGCTGCTTTTTTTTAGCCGCGGGGGGGTACCCGTTTTCATGCGACCCAGGTCAAATCCCAGTTCCCTCAGGTGCCGCGGCAGGCTATAGGCGGCAAATTCGCCCGCCCTTCCGGCCCTGTGCGAGGTAAAACCCATATGCACCAGGCCGCTTAGGAAAGTACCCGTAGCCAAAACAACCGTACGGGCCGGGTATTGAAATCCGGATTGATCGATAACCCCGCAAACGGTCCCATTTTCGACTGCTAGTCGCATAACTTTGGCCTGTTTAAGGTTGAGGTGCGGCTGGGCTTCGAGGGCCGACTTCATGGCCATGTGATAGCGTATTTTATCATTCTGGGTTCGTGAGGAATGGACCGCGGGTCCCTTCTTGGTGTTCAGGGTGCGGTACTGAATGGCCGTCAGGTCGGCGATTTTACCCATCTCGCCGCCCAGGGCGTCTATTTCCTTCACCAGCTGGCCTTTGGCCATCCCGCCGATGGAGGGGCTGCAGGGCATAGCCGCTATTTTATCCAGGTCAATGGCCATCAGGAGCACGTCACAACCCATTCTGGCCGCGGCCAGGGCGGCTTCGCATCCGGCGTGCCCGGCGCCGATCACCAGTACGTCGTATTGTTTATGGAACTGCATTCTGTAATTACTTTTACGCATGCTTTCTTTTTTGTTAGACTACAGATATGCAACCTATAACCTCACAAAAACCAGGTCAAGCCCAGGATCCTGCAACAACAAAAAAGAGATATTGCGATTTCAACACCCACCTGCGGAAAATGTTCGGCTGCCGGGTGCAAAAAATTTCTGTAGATGCAGGGTTAACCTGCCCGAACCGTGACGGGACCATTTCTACCGGGGGCTGTATCTACTGCAATCCCCGGGGATCAGGGACCGGTGAACATGCCCGGGGATTGAGTGTCAGGGATCAAATCATGCGCGGGAAAAAGGCCCTGGGCAGAAGGTACAAGGCTAAGAAATTCATCGCCTATTTCCAGTCCTACACCAATACCTATGCATCCCTTGATCGACTTCAGAAGTTATATGAAACCGCTCTGGGAGTGGACGATGTGGTGGGCCTTTCCATTGGCACGCGCCCCGATTGTATCAGCGAACCGGTTCTAGGGCTGCTCCAGGGTTATGCCCGAACCAGCCTAATCTGGGTGGAGTATGGTCTCCAATCGGTCCATAAGCGGACATTGGCCTTTATCAATAGGGGCCATGACTTTCGATCCTTCGCCCGCGCCGTGGCGGCCACCCGCAAGCGGGGGATTAAGATATGCGCCCATGTGATTCTAGGGCTTCCCAACGAGAAAAAAGCGCACATGCTGGTCACCGCCCGAACGATAGCGGATATGGGGCTTCATGGAATCAAGCTGCATCTGCTTTATGTGGTAAAGGGAACTGCCATGGAAAGACTTTATAAAGCGGGGAGGTACAGGTGCCTGGAGCAGGAGGAGTACGCGGATATCGTTTGTGATTTTCTGGAATGCCTGCCGCCTGAAATGGTCATCCAACGATTGACCGGCGATCCCCACCCTCACGAGCTTGTGGCTCCCGCGTGGGCTTTAAAAAAGCGACAGACCCTTGCCCTTATCCACAAGGTTTTGGAAGAGCGTAATGCCTACCAGGGAAAGGTCTTCAACCATTTTCGTTCCAGAAGCGGTCAAGGGTAGGTGCCAAATCTCTTGTTCGGCTTACCCTGACAGGCCGCCACTCACCCGGGAACAGGGATCGGTATCCTGCCCTGGAAAAGCGTTCATCGATAAGCAGCACCACCCCGCGGTCTTGTTCGGAACGGATGACCCTGCCTGCAGCTTGAAATACCCGGGTGATTCCGGGATATCGATAGGCATACTCGAACCCGGTGTGATTGACACCGTCGAAATATGACCGAATCAGGTCCCTTTCCACTGAAATGCCGGGAAGCCCTACTCCCACGATCACGACCCCGGTCAACCGATCGCCGACAAGGTCGATTCCCTCGGCGAAGACGCCCCCCAGTACCACGAATCCCACCAGGGTTTGGGAACGGTGGCGGGAAAAGCGATCCAGAAAACGGTCTCTGTCCGTTTCCGACATCCCTGGTTTTTGGACCAACAGGCGGATATGATCATCCTCCTGAGCGGCCCGCTCATAGATCTTCATCATGTATGCATAGGAAGGGAAAAAGATGAGATAGTTGCCCGACCTGTGCTTGACCAGATCGAGAACGGCCCGGCAAACGACCCCCATGGTGCGATCCCGTTGCGAGTAGAGGGTGGAGATGTGATTTGCGATAAGTACACAAAGGTTTTGGCGGGGAAAAGGCGACGGCACTACCAGTCGATCTGCCGACGCATGGCAGCCCAATACCTTCCGATAATAAGCCATGGGCCTTAGGGTGGCGGAAAAGAAGATCGCCGATAGGCATCGTTTCAGGGCCGCATTGAGCTGTAGGGAGGGGTCCATGCAAAAAAGGCGCACCCGGACGTCCCTGTCATCCTTCTTGCCCGACCCCATATCCGATAGTGTGTAACAGGTGGCGTAGGTTTCGTCGTAGGTTTCGGCCGTCCGCATGAAATGGCTCACCGTGAAAAAGAGGGACAGGAGGTCTTTGTTGAAGGGTTTTTTAGAGCTGTCGGCCAGACACCGTTCCGTAGTTTTCAGAAACGCGTTAAGCAGCGGATATAAATCCGTGGGGGCCTGTTTGCAGGTCACTTCCGTATCTCTTTCCAGACGCTGTTTGCCGGCTTTTAACAGCCAGGCATTGATTTTTCCCAGACGTGTGTATACCTGGGGAAGATCCGCTTTAATGACCGGGCGAAGGTCTAAAAACGCCTTTTTGGAAATGGCCGCGGAAAACATCTCCCTGGATCGATCCACCAGGTTATGGGATTCATCGATAAGAAAAACATAATCCTTTTTTTCATCACCAAAAAAGCGGCGCAGATGGACCCTGGGATCGAAGGCGTAATTATAGTCACAGATAATGCAGTCCGACCAAAGGGCCATTTCCAGAGAAAACTCAAAGGGGCACAGAGTGTATTCCCGGGCCAAGCGCTGAATGGTCTCACGGTTGAAGTTGTTTTCCTGAAAGGCGGTTTCCCTGGCCCGGGAGACCCGGTCATGGTACCCCTTAGCGTATGCGCATTCATCCGGTGTGCAGGTGGCATCCGGGCAAAAGCATATACGGTCCTTGGCCGTAATCGTCAGGGCCTTGATGTGCAGACCGGCCGCTTGCAGTTCGTTGATGGCCAGCTCGGCGGCACGTTTACCCGTGGTTCGGGCCGTAAGAAAGAAGATCTTGGATATGCGCTCCTCCCCCAAGGCTTTTAAAGCAGGAAACAGTGTTCCCATGGTTTTTCCGATACCGGTGGCGGCCTGGATAATCAACTGCTTCTGATCCCGGACGGCCCGGTAAACCGCCACCGCCATGCTACGCTGTCCCGGACGGTAACCCTGAAAGGGAAACTCAAGGCGGTGTATGGATTCATCCCTGACTGTCAGTCCGGCGGCCACGGATTCAGCCCATTTCAGATAACGGGAAACCAGGTTATGGAAAAAGGTTTTCAGCTCTTCCCGCTGAAAAGGGCGGCGCATTTCGATCTTGTCGCGGGTATGCAGGTGGGCATAGGTAAGCTGTACGGATATATCCTCCAGGTCATGGGCCACGGCATACATGTAAGCATAGGCTTTGGCCTGTCCCCAGTGAAGGGGATTTTCAGACTTCCGGATCATCTCCAGGTCCCGGGTGGTGGTTTTAATTTCATCGATAACCACACCGGATGCCGTTTCAAAAACACCGTCGATGCGCCCGCCGATGATCAGCAAAATGCGTTCACCCCCGACTTCATGGGAGACCGTGACTTCCGCAAGATACCCGGGCGGTCTGGATTTCTGAATACTGCGATGGGCGTGAATGGCTTGAATCGCCCGACCGGAGCCGCCGAACTCCTGGACTAAATCGCCCTGGCGCAGGACATGCTCAACCAAAGCCCGCACAGCGATGCGTTGTTTAATCTGATTGGCCATGGGTTGAAAATGAGTATTCACTCTTCCGTGGTTATACCTATCGGCCCCAAAAAGCGGTCTTCGCTCCGACAAAGCGGTCTTCGCTCCGACTCAGGACGTCAATGAACGCTTGGCCATTTTCAAGGCTGAAAGCGTAGCGAATATACAATGAGGCCTTGAAAATGCCAAGCCTTGATTATATACTTGCGTAAATATCAGCGTGGTAAAAAAAAGCGCGACTGGCCTTACATCAGACCGAAAATGTGGATCTCCAATGGAAATGGAGGACTCCTATGTCTACAAAAATGACCATGGCTATGGATAACTTTTTAAACCTGCCGGAAGTCCAGGCGGTTACCCGGAACGTCAATGAGGCCATAACCGAAAGAAGAGAAACCGAGCTTCCCCGATGCCGGGTATTTCATGCCCCCTATACGGCTCTCACAGATACAGACCGTTACAGCTTTCACGTCGATCGGGAAGCTGAAAGGCTGCTGCCGGATATTATCAACAACCAGGTTCAGGTCATCACCGAACGCCAAAGCGGTGATGAGGGTTTTGTGAAAAAGTACACCCATAAGCGCCACATCGGCATCGTCTTCTCAGGCGGGCCCGCTCCGGGAGGGCACAATGTCATCGCGGGCCTTTTCGATGCCGCCAAAAAAGCAAACCCGCATACCAAGGTGCTTGGTTTTCTATTGGGTCCAGACGGTATTATCGAAAACCAGGTGGTCGAGCTGACCCGGGAGATGGTTGATGCACACCGGAACCTGGGCGGATTTGGGATGATCAAAACCGGAAGAACCAAGATCGACACTCCGGAGAAGAAAAAACTGTCCCGGGAAACCTGCCGGAGTCTGGGCTTGGACGCCATCGTGGTCGTCGGTGGTGACGATTCCAATACCAATGCGGCTTTTTTGGCTCAGGAAATGCTTGAGGACGGCATTCAGGTAATCGGTGTGCCCAAGACCATTGATGGTGATGTGCAGGTCAAGGATGCGGCAGGCCGCCTGCTGTGTGCCATGTCTTTTGGGTTTCACAGCGCCGCTAGGGCGTTTTCTCAGGATATCAGCAATCTGTGTACGGATTGCAGTTCCGATATGAAATACTGGCACATCTGCAAGGTAATGGGACGGTCGGCCAGTCATCTGGCCTTGGAGGTAGCCTGCCAGGCTCATCCCAATATGACCTTGATCGGTGAGGACCTGGCGGATTATACGAATGAAGCCCGGATCGAAGCGGCCAAAAACAAGGGTACCATCGATTTCAATGCGTACGGCATCACCCTTAGACACCTGTCCCGGGTGATTTGTGACGCCATCATCCGCCGAGCCGCGGTAGGAAAAAGTTGCGGTGTCCTGGTGATTCCGGAGGGGGTCCTGGAATTTATCAATGAGATCCAGACCATTATCGTAAAATTAAACACCATTATGGCTTACTATAACCGTACCCACGATAGGGATTTTCACGCCGCCTTTCCGCTTTTGGAGGACAAGACGGACTACCTGCGACGCATGACCGGAACAGGCACCTATCCCATTTGGGATACCCGGGACAACGATCTGTTCAACGACCTACCCGAATTTTTCAGGGAAGGACTGCTGACCGAGCGTGACAGTCATGGCAATTTCCAGTACTCCTTGGTGGAAACAGATAAAGTGATGATGGGTCTGGTCAGGGATTACCTGGCTGTGTTGAGGGAGCATGGGGTCTATAAAGTCGGGATAAAGCGAGCCTATTTTGAAGATATGCTCAGGCGGGCGGGACTGGATCCAGAGGCTTTCGGAGCGGCCATCTTCGACCACTTTGGCCGGGGCGAGCACCCCGGCGAGTATCTTTTGACCAAACCGGAGATCATATCCCTGAAGACTCTCAAGCAAGCCCTGGTGACCCGGGGTCTCATCGCTGAGAACGATCCCCTTCCGGGATCCGTTGTGACCATATATAAAAAGACGGTGCCGAAGTTTAAAACCCAGACCCATTTCTACGGCTATGACGGCAGAGGGAGCAACCCCACGGAGTTCGACTGCCGATACACCTATAACCTGGGGCTGACCGTATTCAGCCTGATTGCCAATGGTGCCACCGGACAAATGGCAGCCATTAAAAATCTTGAAAAGGGTTTTTCCCACTGGGAACCGATTGGGATTCCTATTGCCCCTCTGATGCATCTTGAAGAGAGGAAGGGGCGCTTGTCCCTGGTGCTTGAAAAGAGCCTG
>CAZWGD010000152.1:0-6205 GCA_964633235.1 uncultured Desulfobacteraceae bacterium
CATAAAACGCTTCATGGCCGGGTAATGCTTTTTGATCACCCGCGTATCACCGTATACCCTGAACATTGTATAGGGACAGATCACACCGGCATCCATCCATCCCGGTGACGGTTCGAATAGCAGAAACGGCAGGGGGGCAAAATCAGGGTACGCTCCAGAAGGGCGCTGGTCGTCTTCAAGGGCCACCAGCCACTTGGTAAAAAAGGCGGCCACATCCATGATATAGGCAGCCGAACGGATGTATATCTGGGCATCCCCCGTCCACCCAAGCCGCTCATCCCGCTGGGGACAATCCGTGGGAATCTCGAAAAAATTTGACCGCTGGGTCCAAACGATGTTTTGGTAGAGCTTATTGACCAGCGCACTGGAAGATTTAAACCTGCCGATGCCCGACAGCGCGGAATGGAGCACGATCCCGGTCAGGGTATCCGCATCCGGTCTTTCTCTGAGGCCCGTCAATTCCACATATCGAAACCCATGATAGGTAAAGCGGGGTTCCCAGATCTCATCCGCTCCACCGCCCTTCAAATAGTAGGTATCCGTAGTCCGGGCGCTGCGCAGGTTCTCCGTCATGAGGGTGCCGTTTCGGTGAAGCATTTCAGCGAACCTTAGACGCACACAGGTGCCCCGTTTTCCCCTGATTTTCAAACGTACCCGTCCGGCAAAATTTTGGCCCAGGTCGAACACATAAACTCCCCTTTCAGGCACTGTCAGGTTCACCGGCTGAAGCGTTTCCATTGACCGTACCGGATCCGCCGGATAGGCGTTCAGCTGAATATTCCCCGGATTATACAGCGAAACCGGTTCCCAGCCACGCTCATCAAAATAGGGCCGGTTCCATCCCGGCATCTCCAGGCGGGCATCGTAGGTTTCGCCCATGAGTATATCGGCCTCAAGGATCGGGCCTGTGGCTGCCTTCCATTCCCCATTGGTAACCACGGTCTGAGTATTCCCTTGGCCGTCCTCAATCTCAAGTTGGGTGTACAGCGCGGGACAGTCTCCATAAAACCCCCGCCTCCGGGGATTGTTAAGATGCTGTGGCGCAAAGCCCACATAACCCGCATACCATCCACCCGCAAGGATGGCACCCATGACGTTCGGACCCTTTTTCAGCAGATCGGTGACGTCATAGGTCAGGTAATAGACACGCTTGGCATAGTTGGTCCAGCCGGGTATAAACTGGTCTTCTCCCACCCGGTGACCATTGATCCAAACCTCGCAAAGGCCCAGGGCGGATACATATGCGGTGGCCCGCCGGATCTCGCCCGCAATTACAAACCGTTTCCGCAGAAAAGGGGATGGCGGCAGGTATAAATGCCTATTCCTGTTTAGCCGGCGGGTATCATAATATATCCAGCTTGCCAGCCAGTCCGACGGCTTCAACAACCCCATGGACCATTCGGCGGTTTGGCTCCAGGAAGATACGGCACCCTCCCTGTCCCAAATGCGCACCTTCCAGTAGCACCGCATCCGGGAAACCAGGGGTGTTCCCCGATACTCAATCTGGATACTTTGACTGGAAAGAACCTTTCGGGTATCCCAAAGGTTGCCCCGATTGAGAATGAGGTTTTCCCGGCTGTCGGCGACGATAATTTGATATGCGCTTTGTCTTTGGCCCCGTTCAGCGGAATCAACCGTCCAGCTTAAACGGGGTAGGGTTGTATCAATACCCCGGGGATTGGTACGATATTCACATCGCAGCGCCATGGGGCGGATCAATCCACCGGCGGCGATTCCGGCCGTGAACAGGATGAGAGCGGTCATTCCCGCCAGAACCGGTAAGACTCTCTTTGTTAGCGCAAGCATGGTAAGTTTAGCCGGATTATCGATTCAACTCCACCCTAACGTCGCCTAAATTGTTCAGTTAAAAACGCTTCAGATTAGGTTAACAATCTACAGACCCAGAAGGTCATTTTCGTTGGGGGCGCCCCAGGCGGTATTTATACAGAAGCCGGCGGCAAGGGTGCCACAGCACCTTCACGAACGCCCAAACCGATACCGAGCGTACCGGACCGGATAAACCAGCGCGTTTAAGGTCCGCCGTTTGACGGCATCCCAACGGGTCTCAACGATCGAACCCGGGGCGGGGATATTGGTCGTCCAAATGGGCAGGCCCAGTTTTTTTAGGGTGGTGATGGCCCTTTTCACACGGTCAACCCTTTCCTGATAATCCGTGCCGTCTTTGGTCGAGAAGCGCTTATCCACCGGCTTCCACCTGAATCGAGGATATGCATCGTAGGCTGACGGGTTGTTGCCCAGGGGTGAATTTTCCACGATGGCGCAGGTATTAATATTGGTTACCCCGCAGATATGTATCCGGTTTCGCTGAATAAAGGCTAATGTTTCTAAAAATTCATTTTCGGTTTCCCCGGGGAAACCGAAAATGAAATTCAACTGGGTGTTAATGCCCGCCTGGCGGGTAAATTTGAGTACCTGTTCGGTATCCGCGACGGTATAAAGAGCCCCCATCTTTTTCAGTATGCTGTCGGCGCCGCTCTCCACACCGTAATTGAGCGTATAGCAGCCCGCTTTACGCATTTTTCTCAGCAGGGTTAGGGTGGTATCCCGCCGGATCATGGCCAGGGCGATCCAGCGGATTTTCAGTTTATCCGCAATGATTAAGTCACACAGCCGTTCCAGATTTTTTTGGTTCCCATTCACCAGAAGGTCGTTGAACCAGAAGTGGGAGATCTTATTTTTCGAGACATGCCATTTAAGCTCTTGCAGGATGTTTTCCGCCTTCCGGTAACGGTATCGTCCCGCGGCCAGGTGGTCATCGCAAAAGGCGCATCTACCGATACATCCCGTACTGGTCATGATCGGTAAGGTTTTGTCAGTATACAGGCTGAGGTCAAACTCTTCAAATGTGGGGAACGGGATCGCGTTGATATCCACTGGAATCGGCTTTGCTTCAGGCAGCCTGTTATTTTTTGGGATAATGGTTCCGGGAATGCCCGAAAAATCCCCGTTCCTGCGTATCCCCTCGGCTAAAACCGTTTCACCCGCTCCCGTGGCAAACGCATCTATTTGTTTCTGGTTGAAAAGCGCGCGCTCCGAAGGAGTGGCGCATCCCCGCCCGCCGACAATAATGGTACGTGAGGGATCCGCTTTTTTAACGGCATCGATCACCTTAATTGAAAACAGGCGGTTCGACCGATAGATGGAAAATCCGATGATAGGGGCGGGGGTCCGCAGGATTTTTTCTACGCAATAGTCCACCTGGTGAAGCAATTCGGCCGCATAGTACCGTTTCATTTTTTGCGGATCAACCCAATTATCGGCATTGGTGTTTTCCCAAAGGTGGCCGGCCTTCTCTGACACCTGCCGGTAGACATCGATATTGAGGTCCAGGCCGTGGACAACGGCACCCAGGGATTTCAGGTAGGTGCAGAGATGGGCCAACCCGAGGTAAGGCATCTGTACACCCCAGCATGGGCACAGGACGAGGGTGATATGCTTTTTAATGAGAGACAACGCATTATCCGGCGGAAATGAAGCGTTCTCAGTGTTTAATTTCTGCATCGTCAAAGCACATCGTCTTTTAGCACCTTCCATATATTTTTGGCCATTAGATGGTAACCCCGCGCGTTTGGGTGTCCGTCTGGAACAAAATACTCCTCGCTGTGTACGCCATCTTCTATATGCGGTTCAAACGCGGTTTGTTGGTCAACGAAAGGAATCTTGTTTTGCCGGGCAACCTGTCTGTAGATAAACTCGATATCAGGCTCAAAGGGATAGTTCTGCAGAACCGCTTGGGCGTTATACTGCTCACAAAGGTCGAGTATCTGTTCAATATCGGCCTGTATCCAACTATACACTTCTTTCTTAGACATGTTTTTCTTAAACATCATCAGATAATCGTTAGCCAGGGTATGCAGATAGTCTTCAACCAGTGGTTTTCGCTTGGTTTCTTTTTCGAAGAATTCGACCGCTTCCTGAAAGTTCTTGGATTCTTCGAAGGAAACCGCGATGCCCACATAGCAAAGCTCATACAACGTGTTATATGCCGCCTGCTCAAACCCTTCCTTAAACCAGCGGATGGCCTCTTCAAACTGCTGCTGATCGTAATATGACCACCCGATGCCTTCGTAGTAGGAAAACTGGGTCGGGTAGCGTTCGATTCCCTTTTTGAACCAAGTAATCGCCTGGTCATACTGTTTTTGTTCCCTGTATATATCGCCGATGGTACGGTAGCATTCGGGAGAAATATCTTTTTTTTCCACCACATCCAATAAAAACGACAGGGCTTTATCATAATCGCCCTTTCCCTTGTCTGTCTGACCGATCAAGCAATCCGAAACATTTTGGTATTCCATTTCGGCCGGGTTCAAGGTGGGCTGGTTTAATTCCGGGTCCTCCCGGTGGTCAAGCTGTTTCTGCTTCTCTCTGAACATCAGTCTGAAAAATTTAAACACGCGGATTTTATCAAGAGCGTCACGGATGCCCAGGAAAAAACGGCTGCCTTGATTGTCTGTTTTCTCCAGATATTGGCGGTACCCGTAAAAATTGGCCTGATTCTGGGCCCCGATAAGAATGGTGACGATATCCGGTTTGAATTCGTTGAGATATCCCTCCAGCCTCATCAGAAGCTGTGTCGAGTTCTGACCGGGCCGCCCCCGGTTAATCACGGCATATGTGTTTTCAGGATCGGAATCATTCAATAATCTTTCCAGCTGTGCCGAGTAGGAAAGATGCTCGGGGGCACCAATACCGAAGGTTACCGAATCCCCGATGCATAAAATGGTGCTCTTGGCGGCAGGGTTGCTCCTGTTGCTCGATTCGGAACGGAAAGCATAGATATACCCGACGATTCTAAGTGCTGCCTCCAGTACCAACAGGCATACCAACATCCCGGCAAGAACGACGGCGGCTCGGCGCTTTGTCTTTCCCATGGGCTACTCCTTTTCGACCACCCGATTGCCCATGACAAGCAGGTCCATTCCGCTGCGATCAAAGCAGCTGAGCGCGTCTTCCGGAGCGCATGAAATAGGATCACCGCGCAGGTTCAGAGAGGTATTCACCAGTACCGGAACACCGCTAAGACCTTCAAATTGCTCAATCAGTTTGTAGAGCAGCGGGTTTTGAGCCTTGGAGAGTGTCTGGGCCCGCGAAGTGCCGTCGACATGGGTAACACCCGGAATCACCTCCTTTTTCTCCTCCCGGACGCGCGGGGCCAGGAGCATAAAGGGAGAGTTCTGTTTCATCTCGAAATATTGGTTGGCCTTCTCCTCCAGAACGATCGGAGCAAAAGGACGGAAAGATTCCCGATGCTTGACACGGGAGTTAAGTATATCCTTGATTTCAGGCAGGCAGGGATTGGCAAGAATACTGCGACACCCAAGGGCACGGGGGCCGAACTCCATACGCCCCTGAAACCAACCGACAATTTTACCCCCATACAAGGCTTGGGCGATTTCCCTGCAGAGCGACGCATCATCGAAAGTTTGGGACGCGAAGCGCTTGGCGGATATGGCCCGTTTAATATCGGTATCTGAATATTCAGGGCCCAGATAGGCATTTTCCATCACGTATGTTCTGGGATGGTCAAAAAGAATATTATTCGCATAGCAGGCCGCTCCCAGGGCCCCGCCGCTATCCCCGGCGGCGGGTTGGATAAATACCCGCTTAAAGGGCGTCTCTTCCAGGATGCGTTGATTGGCCACACAGTTTAAAAACAGGCCGCCTGCCAGGCATAGATTGTCCGAACCGATTTCCTTATGTACATGTTTGGCGATTTTGATGAGTACCTCTTCAATAAAGAGCTGTAAACTGGCGGCAATATCATAGTGGCGCTGGTCATACTCCCCCTCTGCCTCCCGTTCGGGGCCGAACGTGTTGATAAACCGCTTTGTATACATACGCCGACCCTTATTGAAGGCAAAATAACGTCGGTCCAATTGGAAACTGCCGTCCGGCTTTACCCGAACCATCTCCTTGAAATCCTTCAGATACCGGGGAGTGCCGTAGCTGGCCAGCCCCATGGTCTTTCCCTCTCCGCGATTGGCATGAAAACCGAGATAGGCGGTCACAGCGGAGTAGATCAATCCCAAAGAGTCCGGATATCGAATCTCTTTCAATATCTTGATCTCCCGGTCCTTTCCCCCCCCATAGGTCATGGTGGCCCATTCACCTACCCCATCCGTGGTAAGGATGGCCGCCGTTTCGAAGAGCGACACCAGAAAACTGCTGGCGGCATGGGACAGAT
>CAZWGD010000153.1:0-6175 GCA_964633235.1 uncultured Desulfobacteraceae bacterium
GTGAATCGAGCTGTGCCACCACGGTTTCATTAAGGGCATTCATGGCCTCCGGCCGATTCAATGTGATGGTGGCAATACCTCCTTTTACATCCAGGTCGACAAAATCAAAGGTGAAGGGTTTGCCTGAAGCCCGCTGTTTTTCCAGAATCGAGGGCATGCTGAAATCAGGATATTTCCCGGCAATGTCACTGACGATGCGGTAGGTTTCTTCAATGCCAAGGGTATTCATCAGCTCGAAGGGCCCCTTAAGCCAACGCAGACCGATTTTAGCCCCCCGGTCCGTATCCTCCATGGAGGCCACCCCCTCGTCCACCAGCGCGGCGGCAACCCCGAGGCACACCCCGTTTAAGCGGTCCATTACGGCCGGAAGGCGGGCCTCGTCAACACGGCCCTCCACATCCCAGTTTTCATTTTTCTCTTTCTGGGCTTTCAGAATTTCAGCCGGTGCATAAAAGGGGCCCAGCTCTTTACCCAGGGTGGTGGCGGCGTGGACGGCAATGGGGATGCCGGTCACGTTCATGAGCACAAAAGGTCCCATGCCGATCTTAAATGCGCGTTTGGCGCCCTCCTCAATGGTAGGAATATCCGCTACCCCCTCTTCCAGCATCCGGGCCGCCTCGTTCAGAAAGGGTACGAAAAACCGGTTAACGGCGAATCCGGCGGCGTCTTTTACCAAAATAGGGGTTTTCCCGTGGAGTTTGGCGGCCAGGAGAGACTTTTCAATGGTTTCCGAGCTGGTCTTGCTACCGGGAATCACTTCCAACAGCCGGTTTTTGGCCGGGTGATAGAAGTAATGGAGTCCGATAAAGCGGTCGGGCCGGGAAGTTTGGTCCGCAAAGTCGCGAACATAAAAGCTGGATGTGTTGGTGGCCAGGATGGTTTCCGCAAGGCAGATCTGATCCAGTTTTTTAAAGAGGTCACTTTTTACCGCCTTATCTTCAAATACAGCTTCGATCACGATGTCGGCGTCGGCCACCTTGTTGAAGTCCGTTGAGCCGGTAATGCGCGACAAGGTCTCCTCAACTTTTACAGGGGTAAAAATGCCCCGTTTCACTCCCTGGTCAAGGAGGGTCCTGATATTGGATAGGCCGCGCTGGACAAATGTATCCTTGATGTCGATCATGACCACATCGATGCCCTCTTGGGCAATTTTCTGGACGATGCCGCTGCCCATATTGCCGGCGCCGATAACACCGATTTTTCTTATTTCGAACATGTTGCCTCCGGTACTATTTGTTTTTCCATTGGGGCTTGCGTTTTTCTTCAAAACTGGCAATTCCTTCCAGGGTATCTTCCGTTTTCATGAGGGTGTTTAAAAAGAAGTCGTTGACCCGCGGCATCGAATCGGTCAGCGCCAATCCCAGGTTATCGGTCACCGCCCGTTTATTCAGACGGATAATCAGGGGGCTGTTATAGCTGATATCCCGAACAACTTTGTCCACGGTTTCCGTCAGGGCTTCCGGGTCGGCCACCCGGCTTACAAATCCCTCGTCCGCCGAGTAGATCTTTCCCGTGGTGCATACCTCGACGGCCTTGGCCGGGCCGATCAACTGGGGTAAACGCACAGCGGCGTAGGGCGGGAAGAATCCCAGTTTGATTTCCGGTTGTCCGAAAACGGCCTTGCGGGAAGCGACAACAATATCACAGGCAATGGCGTACTCCATGCCCCCCCCGAGACAGGCTCCGTGAACCGCGGCGATAAGCGGTACCGGGACTGTGTGCATCAGCTTGAGAGAGCGGTCAAACACGGCGATCATCTCGTGGACCATATCGGGTTTGTGGTCCCCCACATCCACTCCTGCGCACCAACTGGCGCCCTCTCCGCAGATGACCACACATTTAAGCTCCACGTCGGCGGCCACGTCCGCCAGGGTCTCGTTAAACCGGTTCATCATGGATATGTTGAATACATTATGTTTGGGACGCGCAAAGGTGATGCGCGCCACACCTTCCGATTTGCTCACTTTGATGGTGTTCGAAGCGGACATTTTACATGCTCCCTTTTATCAATTATACTTAAACAACACGGGCGAGAAGGATTTTCAAAACTTTCAGGCCTTTTGGAATACATAGTTCATCTGGCCATTGGGCAGGCGGTTGGCAACGGTTTTTAGGGCCATGCCGATGGTGACCTCTTCCGCCGGCAGATCTGCGGCCAGTCTGCCGAAGATCCTGAAATCGCCGTAATCCAGCAGGGCCAAGGTATAGGGTACATCGTCCTGAAATCCTACAGGAGCGAAGGCCAGCCGGCTGTAAGTCACAAGCGTGCCGGTGTTTGCGATCTCAAACCATTCCATATCGCTGTTCAAACATTGATGGCAGTCCGACCGGGGAGGGAAAAAAGAGATACCGCAGGTCGGACAGCGGGTGCTCTTGACTGTTCCGCTCTCAAGATAATCGATAAAGTCGTTGATTTTGGACGTGGCGGTAAAACTGACGGTACCGAATTTTTTAAAGCGATCATCCACCTTCTTTTTATTTCCCATGATTTACCTCCCTAGTATGGCCACATTTCCGTAAAGACCGACCCCGCCGATGTTGTGCACAAGGCCAATTTCCGGATCCTTGACCTGCATATCGCCGGCCTCGCCCCTCAACTGTAGAACCACGGTTCTAATCTGGGAGCCGCCCGTGGCCCCTATGGGGTGTCCTTTTGAAAGCAGACCACCGTCTACGTTTACGGGAATGGCGCCCTCTTTATATGTCTCTCCGGATCTGATCAGATGGCTCCCCTCTCCCGGTGCCGCAAACCCCAGGTCCTCGTAAGCCATCATTTCGGCAATCGTGAAACAATCGTGCACCTCGGCCACATCGATATCCCCGGGTTTTACCCCGGCCATTTGATAGGCATGGGCCGCGGCCTCTCGTGCTACGGTCAGGCCCGTAAAAAGGTCGCGTCCGGCCAGATTGACCGTGGCGGTGGCGGCCCCTACCCCCAAAATCCAGACCGGGTGTTTGGAAAAGGCCCTGGCCTTTTCCTCATTAGCGACGATAATACATGAACTGCCGTCGGCGTTGGCACAGCAGTCACCCACGCGCAACGGATCGGCCACGGCATTGGTCATGATGTGTTCCGGATCCGCAAACATCTCCATGGTGACCGGTTTGCGATAGACCGCCTTTTCATTGATCTGGCCGTAAGTGGCGGCTTTGACCCGGATGCTGGCAAGGTCTTGCGGGGTGGTGCCGTAGGCTTCCATATGGGCCCGAGCGTACATGGCGTAATAGGCCGGCATCATGGTGCCGAAGGGGCTTTCCCACTGGATGTCGGCTCCGCGCCCCATGCGCTCCTGGGATTCAGAGGAAGAGATTTCGGACATTTTTTGGAAGCCGATTACCGCCACTGAATCGTGAAGGCCGGATTTGACCAGCGAATAGGCTAAACGGAGCCCGGTGCTTCCCGAGGAGCAGAGCGTCTCTACATAAAATGTAGGTTGGGGATTCAGTCCCAGATATTCGGCAAAGACCCCGGCCGGGGAGCGCTGTTTGTCGTACTCCGGAGCGGAGCAGATTATCGATGCGCCGATATCCCCGGGAGTAATCCGGGCGTCCCGGCAGGCCTCCTTAAAGCCCTCAAAAACCAGTTCCCGAATAGAACCCGGATAGCTTCGCACAAAGGCACTCTGGCCAACCCCGATGATGGCTACTTTTCCCATTTTGCTTCTCCTTATATATATTGCCCACCGTCGACTTTAATCACCTCTCCGGTAATATGCCTGGCCTTATCCGATGCCAGGAAGGAAACCAGGTGCGCCAGATCCTCCGGCTGCCCCACTCGTTTTAAAACGATTTCAGCCATGGCCATGTCGATGATCTTATCCCGGGCGGCCGACTCTTTAAGCATGGCGGTTTCGATCAACCCCGGAGCCACCGCGTTGACGTTGACGGAAAAGGCCCCCAATTCCTTGGCCACTGCCTTGGTATAACCGATGATACCGGCCTTTGAGGCGGAATAGTTGGTCTGTCCGAACTTTCCACGGAGGCCGTTTATGGAGGTGATATTAATGATTTTGCCGTATTTTTGACTTTTAAACAGGGGGGCTGTATGGCGGGTGAAATTGAAATATCCCTTCAGGTTGACATCGATCACACGGTCCCACTGCTCTTCGCTCATCTTCCATGAAACCCCGTCCCAATTCATCCCGGCGTTGTTTACCAGGATGTCAAGTCTGCCGAACTCCTCCAGCATCATTTTGACGACATTTTCGGCCTCC
This sequence comes from uncultured Desulfobacteraceae bacterium, assembly GCA_964633235.1. Lineage (GTDB taxonomy): Bacteria > Desulfobacterota > Desulfobacteria > Desulfobacterales > CAZWGD01 > CAZWGD01. The sequence continues at coordinate 4,215 of CAZWGD010000153.1, forward strand.
GAAAAAGACGATATGTCGCACTTAACCGCTAGGGCTTTGCAACCCATAGTACGGATTTCGTCGGCATATTTTTTTGCCTCGGCTTCATGTTTGCGGTAGGTCAAACAAACATTGGCCCCTTCACGGGCGAGGTCCAGTGAAATGGCAGTGCCGATACCCTGGGACCCACCGGTAACCAGTGCGTTTTTTCCTTTTAAAAGCATGCATCCCCCTTCTTGGTTGGAATCATCATACAGTGCGGGTATACTGGAACAGGTTCCGGCTTTGCGGAAACATCATCTTGAACATTCCATAGTGGCACGGTACGGTAATGGATCTAATAATTTAGCTATATAATAGCTATAAATACGCTGAGTCAAGAAAAAAACCATTAGGCATTACCATGGCGCGGTAGGTATCGGAAGATGGCCTACGATGAGGGGTTGGCCCAACGGGTCAAAAATGTACTGGTTGAAAAGCCAGAAATGGCGGAGAAGAAAATGTTCGGCGGCGTGTGCTACCTGATCAACGGCAACATGGCTTGTGGCATATTAAATCAAGATCTGATTGTCCGGGTTGGACCGGAAAAATATGACGCTTTTCTTGATCTTCCCCACGTCAGGGAATTTGATATCACCGGAAAAGTCATGCGAGGCTGGGTAATGGTTTCCAGTCAAGGCCACGCATCTCCTCAAGACCTATCCCGGTGGATTCAAGAGGGCCTGAATTACGCCCTGCGCCTGCCGCCCAAGAAGCCTAAACAATAGACCAGACACTGGGCCCGCAACCATCATCGCTATCTGGAGGGGGGTGACAGCAAAACGATCCGAGGGTAACGGCAGCGTGCTTAGGTTCAGGCACTGAATAAGCGACGGGCCTGATCGAGATCCCTTTTAAAATCCACTTCGAGGCAATCGAGATCGCCTACATCGGTGGGGCGGAAGACGCCGCCGGCCTGTTGAATCAGCAGCTCCATGCCGCGTTCGAAATAGTCCCCGTCAGCCGCTTGGGCCAGTTTGTCCTTAAAGGCCGCCAGAAATTTGGATTCAATCAGATTAATACCCAGGGCTTCTCCCAGAGGGGATGGGATTTGTTTGGAGATGGCGTTGATAAAGCCATCACCATCAAGGGTATACTTCACCTCCTCTTCGGCCACACGGGCGTTGTTTACCGCTACCAGGGAGCCTTCTGCCTTCAGCAGCCGAGCGATCACACCTGGATCGAAAACCACGTCTCCATTCAGCCACAGAACATCCTCATTGTGGATATGTCTCAGGGCGCATAATAGGCTTTTGGCGGTGTTAGTGGTATCGAAACGGGGGTTGTAGACGAAAAGCAGGTTGGGATCGGCCTCCATGACGAGATCCTTTTTAAACCCCACGACCCCGATGCAGGTCAAATCAAAGGTCCGCAAGATGCGCAGCTGGCGGGAGAGGATGGTCTCTCGGCTGTTAAGGGGCATCAGGCATTTGGGGATTGGTTTTCCCAGTCGGCTGCCCATGCCCGCCATTAGAATGATCACTTTCGGTTCACGCATGAATCTAGGTCTCCAATGATTTGATAAAGGCCACGGCCCGCTCGGTGCTTTTGCCGTCGTTGTAATAAAAACAGCGGTCGCGCAGTTTCAGATAGTCGCTCCGGCGCTGGTCATGGACCTGCAGGCTTGCGTCCACCAGATCCCTGATATCAACGGATTCGTCATACTGCTGGGCAACTCCGTGCACGGTCATTTTAGGGGGCATCCGATGGGTTTTCTTGAAATTATTTTGAATGATGATCATCGGCTTGGCCGTCACCAGGTATTCATATATCACCGAGGATACGTCAATGATCAACACATCCGAAACCAGAAAATCGGCCATGGTATCCTGCCGGGACAGGTGGGCGGCGTTGGAAAAATAAACCGGGGAAATCCCACTTCGACGCATGCGGCGTTTCAGCCTGGGTATCAGCATGCGTTCGTGGGGATGGGGACGGATAAT
>CAZWGD010000154.1:0-6160 GCA_964633235.1 uncultured Desulfobacteraceae bacterium
TATTATCGATCTGCCCGGCATACATGAAGGATCTCAATCCATAGCCGCCCACGGATAAAGTGCCCCCCACAGAGAGTTCCAGAAAGTCGGTCAACACCGGACTGGTCAAACCCATCCTGTTGAGATGCTGTTCCAGCTTCATCCACTGAGTATTCGATGAAACCGTCAATACACCATTTTCCACGGCGATATGGTCATTAGAGGCATCGTTGACCAGCAAGATGCCGCCCTCTGACAATGTCTGACCAAAGCAAGTATGTCCTGCACCCCGCAAACTGACCGGCACCTGGAATTCGTTGGCGATTTTGAAGGTATTGACAATATCGGCTTCACCGGCGGCCAATACCACTACGCGGGGCTCCTTGCGAATGGTGTTGCCAAAATCCGTACGAAACTCTTCTAGCAACAAGGTGTCCTTTAATATCTTACCCTTTATATGACGCTCGAGACGGGATCGGAGGGCATCGACAACTTCCGGACCTTTGAACAGAAAATAAGCACCCGTTGCCCCCACAAACAACGTGCCTCCGGCAAACGTAGCGTATTTAATAAAATTTCTGCGCGATGTACCCCCTTCTTTGGTAGGCATAGCGATGGTATTCTCCTCTCAATATTCTACGCGGCAACTGCCGCGGATGGTTCAGCCTCAGCCAAAGTATTCAAAATAGTTGATGGTGGCCAAGGCAAAAAAGGCATTATAGCCGAGTATAACTCCAAACACCCCGGTACAGGCCAGGGATATTTTTTTAGACAAACCGGTAGGCACTTTGACAAGATAGAGAAAACTGAGCGCCGATAAAACAACCCCGAGAAATGTCAGGAAATAGGCCAGGGTATGGAGGGGGCTTTCAGAGGGAAAGACGGATTCCAGGAAGGCCAACATCGGGTATAGGTGCCCCAGGGCGGTAATACCGCTCAGATCCTTCAGGACCAGGGCGATATTAAAAAAAATCAACAGGGGGGTAATACAGTAAAAACAGCGGTACACGACGGTTTTTTCTATTTCAAGGAAGCCCGTGGATACCCGCATAATGACCAGGTTCATCAAAATGCTGACCCCGATGATCACGAGGATTACGGCGAAAATGAAAACATCCAGGCTCACGGAAAAGGATGAATGCAAAATTTTGTAAACATTTACGAAATAATTGCTCTTTAAAAAGACATAGGCCGTAAAAATCACGATCATCATTGACGGTGCCAGGGCATCTGCAGGTTTCAGGCCTTCAAAGGCAGGATTTTCTACCAGCGGATTGGCGTACTGGACGCCCATGGAGTTCGCCGGACATTTTTTGAGACATTCCAGCTGCCCCTTCCAGTCACTCCTCGCGGTCCCTCGGCCCTTGAGCTTCATTTCCCCTAGGCGTGACGACTGAAACCACGGCCCCCGCTTGCATCGCCCGCAAACACCGTCTTTGCCCTTGATGCGCAAAAAGGCAAACCGGGTATATATCCTGGAGATAAGGCCAAATGGGCACACGGTGTTACAGTAAGTCTTATAGTCAAATAAGACGGCCATCAGGATCAATATGCAAAAGAACACCATAAAGAATATCAGCGTATACTGCCGGTTGAATTTAACCGCATAGATCGCATCAACGGCCATAATCGCCACGAAAACCATCAGGCCGGAATTCATTCCATGGCGTACAATCGCCGCTCCGTCGAAAAAATGGTAGGGAAACAGGCGGTTGATGGCATTGGCGGTGGAAGAAAAGGGGCATACCGAACACCACAGCCTGCCGCTGAATAGAATCAGAAGGGGAATTAGGGGCCACCAGATGTGCCACAGGATCAGCATCCCCGTGTTCAACGCTTCAAAATCATTCCAAAACACCAGGGTGCCGATAACATAGCAAAAGGCCAGAAAGAAGAACACCTGGAATCCAAGAGGATAGATGTGGAATTTTTTAATGACAGCCATGGCGCTAATGTCCTTGCACCAGCCGGCTGTCATGCAGCCTGAGATGCCGGGTTGTCTGGGAGAACAAGTCTCGGTCATGGGATACGAAGACGACCGTTATGTTTTCTTCAATCAGTTTTTCAAACAGTCTTAAGATGCTGCGGCCCGTTTCACTGTCCAGATTGCCCGTGGGTTCATCGGCAATAATGATATCCGGGTGGTTGGCCAGAGCCCTGGCGATTGCCACCCGCTGCTGCTCCCCGCCTGACAGTTCATTGGGACGATGGGACAAGCGGTTCCCCAGACCCACTTGATCGAGCAGTTGTTTGGCCCGGGTTCTCCTTTTCCTTCTGGCCATACCGCTATAGACAAGGGGCAGGGCCACATTATTAACCGCCGTGGCCCTGGGAAGCAGGTTGAAATTCTGAAACACGAAACCGAATGTGGTGTTTCTGATTTCAGCCAGGCGGTTTTTATCCAACAGGGAGGTCTCATCCCCGAAAAGCCGGTACGACCCGCTGCTGGGCTTCATCAAACACCCGATAATGTGCAGCAGGGTGCTTTTCCCCGAACCTGACAAACCCGTGATGGATATGAATTCACCCCGGTTTATGGATAGGGATATATCGGCAAGCGCACGGACCTTAACCTTACCCGTGTCGTACACATAACCTACCTTTTCCAAGCGTATGATTTCCTGGCTATTCATAGCTCAAGGCCTCGCTCGGTTCCAAACGGGCGGCCCGAAGAGCGGGATACAGGCCGAAAAACACACCCACCAAAAAAACGAAAACAACGGCCATCCAGACCGTCCGCAGGGTGACGATGCTGTTGATGTGGCTTTTTAGATATACGGCGATGAATTGAGAGGACAGATCGCCGATTTTGAGCCCCAGGATAATCCCAAATATCCCCCCGATGACACTGATCATCACAGCCTCCAGGAGAAACTGGCGGAGTATGTCCGCATCTTTGGCGCCTACCGCTTTCCGCAGTCCGATCTCCTTGGTCCTCTCGGTGACCGACACCAGCATGAGATTCATGATCCCGATTCCGCCGACAATCAGAACGATGGCCGCGGAAATTCCCTGGGAGAGACGTAACAGCAGCGTTGACTTATCGATGCGTTTAATGACCTCTTCCTGGGAAATGGTCTTGAATTTATGCGCATCCTGGTAACGGCTGGCCAGGGCGCGCTGGATCAGGTCCTTTACCAGGGGAACCGCGGAAAGCGTCTTGACTTTTACGATGATGAAGCTTAGAAAATCCCTGATAAACAGCCGTGTCTCCAGGGTCGAAATGGGTACTAAAACGATATCATTCATCCAGCGCGCACCCTCCAGATCACGGTATTTCAACAGCCCGACAATGGTGTATTCTTCTTCACCGATACGCAGCAGCTTTCCGATGGGATCTTGATTGCCGAACAGTTTCTGCTTGACTTCAAACCCGATAACGCACACTCTTTTTTTCAGCCGCAGATCCGTATCCAATAGAAAACGGCCCTGCTCCAAAGGGCTGTTGCGGATGCTCATGTATTCGGGGGTTGTGCCCAGGCAGCGACCCAGATAGGCCTTGTTTTGAAAAGCTATTTTTTGATCCAGCCCGATACCCGGGGTGACCATCTCAATATGACTGCTTGTCCTTTCAATCATCTCGACGTCCCGTCGCGTCAATACATGATTGATCGACTCACCCGCGGAGGGATCGGTTTGAAATTCCGGTGATTGAATAATGATCAGCCCGGCCTGTCCGATCTGTTTCATGTCCTCGATCACCTTTAGACGGGCACCCTCGCCGATACCGAACATCGATATCAGGGAGGCCACCCCGATGACCATGCCCAGGAGGGTAAGAGAGGTTCTCAGCGGATGCGTCCAGAAATGCTGTAAGCAGCTGGTCAGGGTTTCGATGATATTCACGGCATTCGGTCGTCCATTGTTGGTATAGAATTCAAGATAAAGCTTGGGGGTGCGTTATCAGTCGCCGGCGTATTATCGCCTTCTCCCTCTAGCCTTCCCGGAAGCTTTACCTTGAATTCTAAAGGTATTGTCGCTTCACTTGGTCTAACGGCTTTTCACCAGCCCGAATATGCCTGCTTCCAGAATCACATCCAGGATATTCTGGGCCATAAGCGCATAACCGGCGTCATTGCAATGGCCATCGGGAACGAAATAATCCTCGATCCACTCACCGTTTTTATGCAATCTCTCGAACGCTTTCACATGATCGACGAACAGGGCGCCCTTTTTTTCAACAAATTGTCTTGAAGGCAGAAGAGGCCCCATTTCGCGCGGGTATGTCTGAACGATAACGGGTATTTTCCTTTCCGTGCACAGGGCAATGATAGCGGCCAGATCGAATTTGATCCAGGCGAGAATTTCCTGCTTGACATCTTTTTTGGTGGCGAACATCTTCCGATACGCTTTTATCCCCGGGACATCATCCGGAGCCGCGGCCAGTAACTCGATGAACTCCTCACTGACCGGTCCCCCGGAGAGGGTGTATATATCCGCGATTCCTTCATAGTTGGCAAGGTCATGGGGATCGATACGCATGGCCCGAATATACCATTTCACGGCCTCTTCATTTTTTCCCATGGTCCTGAAGGTATTGCCCATTCCGGTGTAGTTATGGCTATGGTTTCGGTTCAGTTCGACCCCTTTTTCAAAGGACGCCAACGCCGCTGGATAATTGCCCAGAAGGGAGTTGACGCTGCCGACACCGAAATAGCTGGCGCTGTGGGATGCATCCACGGCGATTCCCTTCCTAAACCATACCAGGGCCTTATCCAAAATATTATTTCTAAGATAGGTCATGCCGATGTCAGCATAAAGGCCTGCGTCGCGGGGCGCCGTTAACATCCCCTTTTTAAAGTACGAGATGGCCTGCTCATTATCGCCTATCTCTCTAAACGCATACCCGACTCCCTTTAAAACATGGACATTGTTCGGGGAAGATGCGGCTTGTTCAATAAGCCAGGCCAGGCCCTGGTTTGTCTCATTAATACGAAGCATGGTGAGCGCAAGGTCGGCGTACAGGAAGGTATTCCGCGGATTTTCCACGATAGCCTTCTTAAAATATTCAAAGGCTTTATCATAGTCTCCGACCTCCCGGGCGTCGATGGCCAGGGGTAGGTAGCCCTGCTGGGCATCCGTATGCCCGGCCTTCGAAGCGGAGACCCCCGTCGATTGCTGACTGCCCCTGTCCGTCTCGGTATGGGTTGCTTGCGGATGCCCGCTAGCTTTCCCCTGCCCTCCCCCGGGTCGTCCTTTATCTTCGGCCAACCCTCTGAAAAGAAGTTTTATCAGCTTGAAAAGCCGGATGCGATAAAGCCGATCGTTCATCCAGGCCAAGATGCCCTGCTTGGACTGATACGACGCATATCCCCAAAAATTCCATAAATTCGGGCCGCCGGCCAGCAGCACAACCAGATCCGGCTGAAACTCCGCCAACCATCCCTGAGCGTCATGGCGAATTTGGGATGTATTGTGACCACCGATTCCCCGATTCACAACCGTGAACCGCCTGGAGTCCGTCCTTGCATTGAGGAGGTCCTCCAACTGCATGGGATACGCCCGGCCGGTGGTAGCGCCGATACCGAAAGTGAAGGAATCACCCATACAGAGGATGGTATAATCGCTCCCCCCCTGCTTCCTTTTTGTGGCGGTGGCATCCCGGTAGTGGGCCATGCCCACAAGGCGCAGTGCAATCTCGGCCACCAAGGCTACTGAAAGGATGCCTAGGGCGAAGACCCACATTCGACGCTTCATTCTTTTTTTCCCATATTGGTTTATCGCATTCCGGCTAACCGGCATACAAATCTAGATAAATATGTTGGGGTACGCTGTCGGTCGTCTGTGTATGTTAATACAGTCTCCCCCCTCCAACCTTTCCAAAAGCTTTATCTTGAATTCAACAGCAAAGCGTTAGTTGAGAATTTTTTCAATCATCGAACGCTGGTCGTATGCCCGGCACAGCGCTTCCCACTCTATTACTCTCAAGGGATGGCGGCACAGCAGGGTACCGTCAGGAAGTTCCGAGGTGATTTCAATGAAATTGGCATCGGAGACGCCGGTGACGACCTCCCGGCGATAAAAGGATTCATCATCCATGGTATAAACGATGTCCGCGTCACCGTCTTTAATCACCGCTTCTACCGGCACCAGTCGGATATCCTGCCTTTTCGCATAAATGATATTAACACGTCCGGTAATACCGATCTTAAGGCGTATATCCGACCGTTTCAGTTTCAAC
>CAZWGD010000155.1:0-6147 GCA_964633235.1 uncultured Desulfobacteraceae bacterium
GGGTCAAGGCCTCGCTGAAAGCGTCGGGGCGGCCCTTCTACTTGATGCGCAGGATGGCCCTATCTTCGTAAAGCTCCCGGATGACGACTTCCTTTACATTGCGCATCTGACTGATAACACGTCGGAAAGCAACAAATACAGCCAACTTGTCTGTCCCCGACACTTCCAAAAACAAAACCCCGTCGGGTTGGGGAGGCCGGTTCCAAGTCTCGAATATCTGATCCGCTAAATCCAGTCCGGCCAGTTGGCGAGCCTTAAAAAGGGCATCCAGTGCCCCCTTGGCGGGGTCTGTACCGACCACGGTCTTTTTCTGGTGGGTGGATGCAATCACTCGGCGGCTTTTGGTTTCAATTGCCTTGAGCCTAACGGAGCCGCTGAAAGCTTCAAAGCCCGTTACGGTTTTTTGGGGTGCTTTTTCCGATATGGCATGCCCGGTGATCACAATGTCCGCCTTGAAATGGTTGCCGAGGTTGATCAGCTCATTTTCACTTAAAACCGGCTTTTCTTTTATGGCGAACAACATGATTCCCGGCAATTTGGCTTTGGGGAATATGACCTCAAATCCCCTGGCCCTCATACTGAAGGCCAAGATCTTTTCCGAGGCATTATGGTCTTTTACATACTCATGCCGCCACCAGTACTGGAGCTTAGGCTCAAGCATGTTTTTTTCGATAATGCACAGCAAGACACGGGGCGGGCGCTTTTTTGCACCGGACGCATCCGTCCTACTTGTAACGATCTTTTTGAGGGCTAAAAGGGAGACACGGGCTTCAATCACCGTCCGGTATAGTTTCTCCAACCTATGCTCAGCCAGCACTTGGTACCCAAGGATAAACTGTTCCGTATCCTTTGATATGACCTCGTTTAGATGATCGATACTTTGAAAATCACTTGCCGCGGAGAAGACATCCAGAGCAGCGGTTTCAACGGCGGATTTCAATCCGTTGGCGATGGCGGTTTCGCGGGCAGAGGCAATGTCTTCCCCGGATATCTCACATGTCCCGGTGGCAATGATCATCCTGTCATTTTTCTGTTCTTGGGATTGCCCCGGAACCACAAACGCCAAAGTCGCCGTCAGGCAGATCATGATAAGCCAGCCATGGTTCAATTGTGGTGTAAAACCCATAACGCCTATACTTTCTCGCAAACCGGGACCCGGCTTAAAGGCCACCGGCCATGTCTCTCGGGTTCGCCTCTATCCCAAAGTAAAAGCCATGAAAACCGCACCAGTTTTTTCGTATCAGAGCATATTCGGCGATGGCCAAAAGGGTTTCCCTGTCTCTGGACGGTGGGAAATTGAGGAGTGCCTTTTTGGCCAGAACGACATGGTGCTGCGCACATGACAGGGTATAATCTATACCTTCATACTCATTCAGCCGTTCAACCAGCAGGTCAAAGGTTTTTTTCGAAAAATCCTTGTTTTTAATAATCGCTTCCATGCGCATGCGATCTTCCCATGGAGCGGTTTTCAGGGCATGAATCACCGGCAGGGTAACCCTGCCCTCCCGCAGATCTGCGCCTATATTTTTACCAAGTGTCCGGGTGTCCGTGGTATAATCAAGCAAATCATCCACCATTTGAAAGGCAATGCCCAGATGGAACCCAAAGTTGTTCAGATTGGTCTTCGCTTTTCGCGGTACACCGGAGATTAAGCCCCCCACCCGGCAAGCGCATTGAAAAAGAACCGCTGTTTTGCATCTGATAATTTCCATGTACTCCGATTCTGAAAGATCGATATTCCCTCGATTCTGAAGCTGATCAATTTCTCCCTGTGACATACTCTCAGTGATATGAGCCACGGCCCTGATGATTTTCGGGTTATCCGTTTCGGCCGCCAAAGAAAGTGCCCTCGCCAGTAAAAAATCTCCTGTAAGCACCGCCACTTCGTTGCCCCACAATCGGTGAGCCGCCGGGCTTCCCCGCCGCAATGTGGCGCCGTCTATCAGATCATCATGTAAAAGCGTGGCCGCATGCAGGTATTCAAAGATGATGGAAAATGTCCCGGCATAGGCCCCGGCATATCCGCAGACGCGGGCACATAAGATAAAGAGCAGGGGGCGCAATCGTTTGCCCCCGCTAAACAGGATGTGACCGGCAACCTCGGAAACAAGATCAAGGTGTGGGGTTAAATTCTCCCTCAAGGCGTTTTCAATCTCACTCAGGTCATCCTTTACCCTGGCAAGAATTCTTTCCTTTAGCGCGCTCATCCGGACTCTCCTATGAGATCATATTCAAGAGTGTCGGCAATTGTAGCGGGGATAAAGCCGCCAATATGGATATTTTCGGCTCCATTTACATGGACATAGGTGACGCCATCGACTTCGGGCGCCTGAAAACGGGTACGGCCGAGGTAGAGGTTATCCTCGACTTTTTCCTCTAAAAGAACAGTATAGGTCTTCCCAAGATGCCGACGGTTGTTCTCGGAAGCGATCACCTGTTGGCGCGCCATGAGTTGTTCATACCTTTTTTGGGCGACTTCAGGGGGAACTTTGGTGGGCAAGCCATATGCTGCCAAATCTTCGGCATCTGAATAGACGAACACGCCCAAATGGTCAAACCGCAGACTCTCCACAAATCCCGACAAATGCTTAAAGTCGAGGTCGGTCTCGCCGGGAAACCCGACCATGACTGTTGTTCGCAGGGACACATCCGGAATCTCGGCTCTAATTGTATCAAAGAGCTTGTGAAGGGTTTTTGAGGTGTAATTGCGCCCCATTCGCTTCAAGACGGTGTTGGATGCATGCTGGATGGGAATATCCAAATATGAGCAGATGTTTGGGGTGCCGGCAATGGTCTTGATGACACCGTTTGATATGCTTTCGGGGTGACCGTACATAAGGCGAACCCAATGGTTTTCGGACAAGCGGGCAAGATTGGACAGCAACTGTTCCAGCTTTTCAGGCGGTTTCAGTTCAATACCGTAACCGGTCGTCTCTTGACCGACCAGCACCAGTTCCTTAACCCCTGTTGAGAGCAATCGTTCTGCCTCTGCCAGGATGTCTTCCATAGGAAGGCTCTTCTGTCTGCCCCGCAGTTTGGGGATGATACAGTAAGTGCAATGCCGGCTGCAGCCTTCGGTTATTTTGAGATAAGCCGTATGGGGCGGCGATAAAAGGCGCCGTTCTTTATGGGGTTGCAGGGGGATGGTATCGGGATCGGGAAGGATACATTTGGAGCGGGGGGGGGTTTCCCGAATCACCGCGGCGATGCGGTCAAATGCACCGGCTCCAAGAAAAACATCCACCTCCGGAAGGGAAGCCATGATGTCTTCGCGGTACCGTTCCGGAAGGCATCCGGCAACCACCAATCGTTTACACTGCCCCGTGATTTTGAACTTCGCCAGCTCGAGGATTGTTTCAATGGATTCATTTGCAGCTGACTCTATAAAACTGCAGGTGTTGATCACAATGGCATCCGCGCGGGAAGGGTCATGGGTGAGGGACCAGTCGGTCTTGATTAATTGTGCCAACATAACCTCGCTGTCTATTTGATTTCGCGCGCAACCCAGGCTGACCATATAGACCCTTTTTTGCGGTTGGATATTCATTTTGTCGAATAAGAGGCCTCCAAACAGTTGTTGAATACAAGTGGATTTTCTATGGGCTTTTGATCTTCTAATGACTAGATTTTATAAGCTTTCGACCGTTTCCAGCTGGACCGGTTTAAGGTGGTAGTAATAGCATAAAACAGAAGGATGTAAAGAATTATCCCTGATGCAGTATTCTTTAGCTAACGGAATGTCGACACCGACATCGAAGCCGGCCGAAGCATCTTTGACACCTTACGGCGCTTTGTCCCCTGGCGGCTCGGGCTGCAATCCCGGCGAGTAGTGATCAATAAGGCCGCCGGCATCGTCCCGAACGATAATCAAACACTCCACGCCATCCAAGGTTTGGACAATCTCCATTCCCTTTTTGACTCCCAATACCATCACTGCCGTGGCCAGCCCATCGGCGAATGCACAGGAGTCGGCGACAATGGAGACACTGACCACCCCGTTTGCAACAGGATACCCGGTCCTCGGGTCAATCACATGGGAGTATCGTTTCCCGTCAGCTTCAAAGAAATTACGGTAATCACCACTGGTAGCCAGGGCCTGATCTTTGAGGGACAGCACCTTATACACCTGGGCGGGTGAAGCGTTTTTTTCCGGCCGGTTGATACCCAGTCGCCACGGCTTTCCGTCCTTACGCAGGCCTGAAGCATACACCTCTCCCCCGATCTCAACCAAATAATTGTCGAAGCCATCCTGTTTAATGATCTCCGATATCTGGTCCACAGCATATCCCTTGGCTATGGAGGCTAAATCAAGGGAAATAGAGGCGTTCTCCTTCTTGATCGAATGCGTACCTTTGAGAGTGATGTGCTGAAATCCGACGCTTGACCGCAGTTTGCGGATTTCCAGCTCATCCGGGAGGTCAGGGGTTCTTTCTGCAGACCCAAATCCCCAACGGTTGACCAGGGGCATTACCGTACCATCCCAGGCGCCGTTGGTAATGGTATGCAATCTCCGGGCAAGGGATAGCACTTTAAAAAAATCCGCCGATACGGCCATGGCCGTTTCCGTTTTCAGATGTGCATTGAACTTGCTGATTTCACTATCCGGCAGGTAGATGGACATACTTCGGTTGATGGCTTCCAAACGTTGATTGATCTTCCCGGAAAGACCCCTCAGGTTTGAAAACCTGCTCAAATAGCCGGCCACCACCTTTACATTGAAAGTGGTCCCCATGGTACGGCCGGAAAGGTGTACCTCGTTTTTCAATGAACAACCGGCGATCGGCGCTATCCCCCAAACAAGAGCAATGATCGCTAGACAACGGCCTATGGGTTTGAGACTAATGGGACTCAACATATCCTGGGTAACTGCTCCCCGGCCAACATGTCCACGATCCGAGACCCGCCGATCTGGGTCTCCATGAAGACCCGGCCCGGGTTTTCCGTGACCACCTTGCCGATGATCCCGGCATCTCTTCCATAAGGGATGGCCTTCATCACTTCAAGAACAGCTTCGGCATGGATTTGGGGTAGAAAGGCAACCAATTTGCCCTCATTGGCCAGGTACAGAGGATCGAATCCAAGTATTTCGCAGATTCCGGCCACTTCAGGCTTTACCGGTATGTCATCTTCGTAAATTTTGATCCCCACCTGGGACTGGGCGGCAATTTCATTTAAGGCCGTTCCCAATCCGCCTCGCGTGGGATCCCGGAGCACATGAATGTGCGGGCAAACAGACAGCATTTTTTCCACCATGCCATTCAAGGGGGCCGAATCGCTGGTCACCGCCGCCTCAAAGTGCAGTCCCTCCCGCTGGGTCAAAACGCATATGCCGTGGTCGGCAATACTGCCGCTGAGAAGAATGACATCCCCGGGTTTGGCATTATTTCCAGATATATCAATTTCTTCCGGTATAATACCAATTCCGGATGTGTTAATGAAAAGCTTATCTGCAGCCCCTTTAGGTACCACCTTTGTATCTCCGGTCACGATCGTCACACCGGCCTTTTTTGCCGCCGTTCCCATCCCCTTGATAATCGTATTCAGATCTTGAATGGAAAATCCCTCTTCAATGATCAGCCCGACGCTAAGGTAAAGTGGCGTGGCTCCGCACATGGCAATATCATTTACGGTCCCGTTGATCGCCAGATCACCGATATTACCGCCCGGGAAAAAAATGGGGTCCACCGTATATGTATCCGTTGAAAAGGCACATCGTCCGCCATGGATATGCAACCTTGCACCGTCGTCCAAGGCGGCCAAAACAGGGTTGTTAAATACAGGCAAAAAGGTGTCGGCGGTTAAATTGTGGGACATCCTGCCGCCACTCCCATGATCCAGAAGAATTTTTTCAGGTTTCATGCCAGGTGACCTTTCAAAGTAAAGCGATCTTTGCGTCGGTCCCGGGATCATATGATGCCCGTACGGTTTTATCAAATAATTTGTTTGCGCTGAATCAAAATCCAGATGCGATTACCCTGGCCGCATACCGCTTTGGGCTTGCACCCACCTAAAAAGCATGGTACCTAAGCCCAGCTAGGAAACCCGCGACCTACATCACATTTAGATGTCCGGTCCTCTGCCCAGGCACCTGAATGATCCACATTAATCTTTATCTATGTAGGACTCTCGGGGTTTGTGTTGCCTAAT
>CAZWGD010000156.1:0-6135 GCA_964633235.1 uncultured Desulfobacteraceae bacterium
GTGAATACTTTCACCCAAACTGGTCGAGGTCGGCCGGCATCCAAACATAGAGGTCCTGACGTTTACCGAAGTGAGTCACCTGGAAGGGGAACAGGGTGACTTCAGGGTAACCCTGACGAAGCGACCCAGATACATTATCGAGGATAAATGCACGGGCTGCACAACCTGCGTGGAATACTGCCCGGTGGAGTATCCGGATCAGTTCAATCAGGAGATATCCACAAACAAGGCGGTCCATATTTATTTTTCCCAGGCCATCCCCCTGATTTCTTATATTGACGAAAGCTGCCTGTTTCTAAAAGAGAAAAAATGCGACATCTGCAGGCGGGTGTGCCAGGCCGGCGCCATCGATTTCAAACAAACCACAGAGAAGATCGATATCAATGTGGGGGCGATTATTCTGGCTTACGGCATGCAGCCGTTTGATCCCAAGGTGCGGGATGAATACGGCTATGGAAAGTTCCAAAATGTGGTTACCAGCCTGGACTATGAACGGCTGCTGTCTTCCACCGGCCCTTATGAGGGCAAGATCCTGAGGACTTACGATAACCAACATCCCCGTAATGTCGCCTGGATCCAATGTGTCGGTTCCCGGCGTGTGACCGAGGGTGATAACAGTTACTGTTCCGGGGTTTGCTGTACCTACACCCAGAAACAGGTGATTTTGACCAAAGATCATGATGCCGCCACGGAGTGCACCGTCTTTCACAACGATATTCGGGCCTTCGGCAAGGATTTCGAACGATACTACCAACGGGCGGAAAAGCTTGCCGGCGTCCGCTTCATCAGAAGCTATGCATCCATAGACGGGGAGCTTCCGGACAGCAAGAACGTGGTCGTGAAATATGCCACCGCCGAGGAGGGTGTCAAAACGGAAACCTTTGATATGGTAGTGTTATCCGTCGGCTTGAATCCACCCGCCGATCACCAGGCGCTGGCGCGTAAATTCGGCATCGAGCTGAATATGCACGGCTTTAACAAAGCCGGAGCCGTAAATGCACTGCAGACCACCCGGCCCGGTATCTTCGTCAGCGGCGCCTTTCAGGGACCGACCGATATACCGGAAGCGGTTATCACTGCCAGCGGGGCCGGCACCCAGTGCGGCGAATTGCTCGACTACAGGCGGGGGAAACTGGCCAGGGACAGAGTATACCCACCGGAACGGGATGTCTCCTTGGATGAGCCCAGGATCGGCGTTTTTGTCTGCCACTGCGGGGCCAATATCGGTAGTGTGGTTAATGTCCCCACCACGGTTGAATATGCCTTGAGCCTGCCCGATGTTGTCTATGCGCAGGAGCAGCTGTTTTCCTGTGCCACGAATTCGGCCAAGGAAATTACGGACCTTGCCGGGGAAATGGGTCTCAACCGCGTGGTCATCGCCGCTTGCTCTCCGCGAACCCTCGAACCCCTGTTCCAGGACACCTTGAGAGAGGCCGGTTTGAATCCGTATTACCTGGATATGGCCAATATACGGGAACATTGTTCATGGGTGCATTCCAAACAGAAGGAAGATGCCACGCGCAAGGCATTGGATCTTATCAGAGTGTCGGTGGCCCGCGCCCGCCGCCTTGAGCCTCTGCAGGAATTCGACCTGCCGGTGAACAAAACCGCCCTGGTAGTCGGCGGTGGGATTGCCGGCATGACCTGTGCCCTCTCCATGGCCAAACAGGGCCATACGGTCCATATCGTGGAAAAAAACCAAGAACTGGGCGGCATGGCCCGGAGACTTCACACCACCCTGGAGGGGCTTGATGTTCAAACCTATTTAGACGATCTGATTCGCCAGGTCTACCGCAACCCGCTGATACACGTATCCCATGCGGCTGCCATCAAAAACGTCAGGGGCTACATCGGGAATTTTACAACCACCGTAGAATCAGAGGGCCGCATCAAGGAGATCAAACACGGCGCTTCGGTCCTGGCGATTGGTGCTGAGGAGTATAAACCCGAAGAGTACCTTTACGGGCAGAATGAGAAGGTCTTGACCCACATGGAGCTTGGAGAAGCCATCGCCGAAGGTCATGACACCGTTCTCAATGCCCAAACCCTGGTGATGATCCAATGTGTGGGCAGCCGCAACGAGGAGCGGAACTATTGCAGCCGAGTCTGCTGTAGCCATGCGGTAAAGAACGCCCTCAAGCTGAAGCAAAAAAATCCCGCCATGCAGATTTACATCCTCTTTAGGGATATGCGGACTTACGGGCTCCGCGAGGATGCCTACCGGGAGGCGGCTGACAAGGGAGTCATGTTCATCCGTTACACACCTGAGGATGGGCCGCAGGTCGAAGCCACCCGGGCGGACGGTAAAGCGGTGATACGGGTGACGGTTTCGGATACCATTCTGGGCCAGCGGCTAGAACTGGATGCGGATATACTTTCCTTAGCCGCGGCAGTCGTTCCGTCGGCAGCCACTCAAGAAATGGCCACCCTGTTCAAGGTGGCGCTCAGCCCGGACAACTATTTCAAGGAGGCCCATGTCAAACTCAGGCCGGTTGAATTTGCCACGGAAGGGGTGTATCTTTGCGGAACGGCCCATTATCCCAAGCATATACCCGAAACCATCAACCAGGCTAACGGCGCCGCCGGGCGTGTCCTGACCCTGCTGTCAAAAGATACGGTGGCCACTTCGGGAACCGTTTGCGAGATTTATCCGCATTCCTGTGTTGGCTGTTTGACCTGCCTGCCCCTATGTCCGTACGAGGCCATTTCATACGACCGTAGTGGGAGGGTTTGCCGCGTCAACAAAGTGTTATGCAAGGGGTGCGGGAACTGCGCCTCCGCCTGTCCGTCCCACAGTGCCCAGTTGCAGGGATATAAACCCGATCAGCTTCTGGTACAGATCGGAGCGGCTGTATAGGGGGGTTATGCGCGGACGATCTCATCCAAATCGAAATCCGAATCGCTGTCGAAATCGGAAAAGAACCTTACAGACATGCAGAATTCGATTCCGATGATGCGGTGTGTCCGTATTGGAGATTAATGAAGAACATCGAGATAAGGAAAGAAAACCGATGAGTGACACCAATTTCGAACCCCGGATCATTGCTTTTTTGTGCACCTGGTGAGCGTATGCCGCTGCTGACCTGGCTGGGGTCAGTCGTATGCAATATCCGGCGAATATGCGGATTATCCGGGTCATGTGCTCCGGCAGCGTATCTCCCCACCACTTGCTGAAGGCGTTTCAACAAGGAGTGGACGGCGTCTTTGTGGGCGGCTGACATCGGGGTGAATGCAATTACCTGTACGGTAATTATACGACAGAGAAACGGGTAACCGTTCTGTCTCAGATGCTGGATTTCTGCGGTATTGAAAAGGCAAGGCTGCGAACCAGGTGGGTTTCTTCCGCGGGGGCACCGGAATTGGTGGAGGAAATCAAGGCCTTTGTGGATGTCCTGCAAAAGCTGGGCCCTTCACCGCTGAAAGTGGGGCGGGCCCATGCGGTGACGGCCTGATATAGGGTTGGAATATGATCGAACAAATCAAGCAAAAAATTAGCGCCCTTCTCACCGAGGGGTCCGTAGGCGGTGTCGTCGCCCTGGCGCAGGTTAACGGTCATGTGGCGCCCTGCCTGTTTCAGGAGGGTGATGATCTCGAGAAGCTGTGCCTCGGGGATAATCAGCACAGCGGTGATGCACGCTATCCTTTGAATAAGGTGCTGACCACCCTTGCCAGAGCGTACCCGGACAAGGTGTTCGGCATACTGGTCCGAGGTTGCGATGAAAGGGGGCTGTATGCCCTTTGCCGGCTGAACCAGCTGAACCCGGACAAGGTCGTCCCCATCGGGATCTCCTGTCCCCAGACGCTTGCCAAGGCGTGCGAGTGCAGAAAACCCTGGACCGGAGAGCTGGCGGCCGGGGAAGCCTCGGAGGGGATAGATCAGAAAGGGATCCGGGATGCCGAGAGCAAAGACCGCTCCCAACGCTTCGCCTTTTGGAGGGAAGAATTTTTAAAATGCGTCAAGTGTTACGGGTGCAGGGACATCTGTCCCATGTGTTTCTGCCGGGAGTGCAGCCTTGAGTGTGAAGATCTAATATCCAAAGGCGACCTTCCCGTGGACATCCCGGCCTTTCACCTGACGCGGGCCATGCATATGGCCGATCGCTGCGTCGACTGTGGACTGTGCCAAGAAGCCTGCCCGGCGGATATTCCCCTGCGGCTGTTGTATAAGAAAACGGCTGAGATCATGCGTGCCGAATTTGGATTTACCTCCGGGCTGGATCGATATGAAAAATCACCCTTAAGCATCATGGGACCTGCCCCGGACAAATAAACCGGGTTTCGGGTTTCAGGTGTCAGGAAAGAACACCTGAACCCTGAACACTGACACCTGAACCCTTTCCTGTATATCCGGGTTAGGAAATAGGCAGAGCAATAACAAAAAGGAATTGTAATGGAGTACCGCAACACACTGACCACCTGTACTTACTGCGGATGCGGGTGCAGCCTTTTTCTTGAGTCCCTGGACGGTAGACTGACGGGGACGATCCCCTGTAAAACCAGTCCGGTCAATGAGGGCAAACTGTGCCTCAAGGGATGGAATGTGCATGCCTTCGTGCAGTCCGAGAAGCGGCTGCAAAAACCGCTCCTGCGAAAAAACGGCCGGCTCGTGGAAACTTCCTGGGACCAGGCCTTGGACTATGTGGCTGCCCGGCTCAAAGAGATCCGCAAGGCCGACGGCCCGGACGCCGCGGGGTTTTTCGCATCCGCCAAGGTGACCAACGAGGAAAATTTCATCATGCAGAAATTCGCCCGGGCCGGGATGGGCACCAATAACGTCGACCACTGCGCCCGGCTCTGACATTCCTCCACCGTGGCAGGTCTTGCCGCATCTTTCGGCAGTGGTGCTATGACCAATGCCGTTTCCGAACTGGAAGAGTCGGATACCATTTTCATTATCGGCTCAAACACGGCCACCTCCCATCCCCTGGTGGCTACCCGTATTTTCAGGGCCCAGGCCAAAGGGGCCCGCATCCTGGTAGCCGACCCTCGTAAAAACCAGATCGCCGCCTTCGCCCATCTGTACGTGCGGCATAAGCCGGGAACCGATGTGGCCCTGCTCAACGGCGTCATGAAGGTCATTCTGGACAGGGAACTCGAAGACAGGGCCTTTATCCAACAATACACCCAGGAATTTGAAACCTTTAAAAAGGTCATTGACCGGGTGCGCCTGGACGAGGTGTCGGCCATAACCGGCGTATCGGAACCGGACATCCAAACCTTGGCCCGGACCTATGCCGACGCGGACAGGGCCTCCATCCTCTACTGCATGGGTATTACCCAACATACCAACGGCGTCAACAACGTCAAATCCCTGGCCAACCTGGCCATGCTGACCGGCAATATCGGCAGGCCCGGCACGGGCGTCAACCCTCTGCGCGGTCAGAATAATGTTCAGGGGGCCTGTGACATGGGTGGATTGCCCAATGTCTATTCCGGCTACCAGCCGGTTACCCTTGGGGAGGCCAATAAAAAATTCGCCGCCGCCTGGGGGGTTGATGAGCTGCCTACTAATATCGGCTTGACCAGTACTGAGCTGATGGGCGGGATCGAAAAGGATACGGTTAAAGCCCTCTGGGTCATGGGAGAGAACCCGGTGGTGTCGGACCCGGATGCCGATCAAGTGGTCAAGGCCCTCCAAAAACTAGGGCTTCTCATTGTCCAGGATATTTTCCTCACCCCCACGGCCAAGCTGGCCCATGTGGTTCTGCCCGGGGTTTCCTTCGCTGAAAAAGACGGCACCTTTACCAATACGGAAAGGCGTGTCATGCGGGTCAGAAAGGCCATCGAACCCGTGGGCGAATCCCGGCAGGACTGGCAAATCATCCAGGAGATCTCCCGGCGATTCGGTTATCCCATGGCCTATGATTCTCCCGAAGACATTTTCAACGAAATCGCGGAACTGACCCCTTCTTATGCCGGGATGTCCTATGAACGGCTCGAGGGTTCGGGCCTGCAGTGGCCCTGTCCGTCTCGAAAACATCCGGGAACCCCCTTTCTGCACAATGGCGGCCACTTTACCAGGGGCAAGGGATTGTTCCATGCCATCGAATATAACCCGCCGGCGGAAATAACGGATGACGCCTATCCCTTCTGGATGACCACCGGCCGGGTTTACGCCCACTATCATACCGGGAC
>CAZWGD010000157.1:0-6092 GCA_964633235.1 uncultured Desulfobacteraceae bacterium
CTACGATCAGGGGGCCCACGTGACCTATCTGGGTCCAACGGGGTCTCAAATGGGGACCAAGGAATCCATGAAGGATACGGCCCGGGTGCTGGGCCGTATGTATGACGGCATTGAATACCGGGGATTCGGCCAGGATACCGTCGAAAAACTGGCCCGATATGCCGGGGTGCCTGTCTGGAACGGTTTGACCGATGAGTTTCACCCCACCCAGGTGCTGGCGGACTTGCTGACCATGATGGAACACTGTGACAAACCGCTGGGCGAGATTTCATTGGCCTTCCTGGGCAATGCTCACAGCAACATGGCCAACTCCCTTTTGGTGGGAGCGGCTAAAATGGGGATGGATTTTCGAGCTGTGGCACCTCGCCCCCTGCACCCCGACAGAAAGCTTGCCGCCCAAGCCCAGGCAATCGCCAAAGATACCGGCGCCCGGATTACGATCACGGACAATTTGGATCAAGGTGTGGACGGGTGTGATTTTGTGTGTACGGATGTATGGGTCTCCATGGGGGAAGGGGAGGATAAGTGGCGGGAAAGAATCGAACTGCTCAAGCCCTATCAGGTAAATGCGGCTGCCATGCAAAAAACCGGAAACCCCGGAGTGAGATTTTTACACTGCCTGCCCGCTTTCCATAACCGTGAAACGGTGATCGGGGAAAAGATATTTCAAAAGTTCGGGCTGGAGGCCATGGAAGTAAGTGAAGATGTATTCGAGTCCGCAGCCTCCGTTGTCTTCGATGAAGCTGAAAACAGAGTCCACACCATCAAAGCCGTGATGGTCGCCACTTTAGGATAAAGCCTAGATCTGACATTGCGGACAGATATGGCTGCCACGTTGAGCCACCACCAGACGTTCAACCATAGTGCCGCAGCGGGGGCAGGCCTCACCCGTGCGGCGAAAAATCTTGAGTTCATCGGCATTGCGGCCCGGTCGGCCGGCCACGGAGTAGAAGTTCCCCCGGCCAGAGCCCAGGGTGGTGCCCATGTTTTTCAAGCCTCGATGCAAGACCAGTGGTATGGCTCTGTGCAGGGCGGTGATCTCTTTTGCAGTGAGCGACGAGCTGATGCGTCGGGGATGGATGCAGGCTTCCCAAAGGGCCTCGTCCACGTAGATGTTTCCCAGACCGGCGATAAAGGACTGATCCAGCAGCAAGGGCTTTATCTGGCGCTTTTTATTGTTGAGCTTTTTGAGAAAACATCGGCGCGTAAAGCGCTTTGCGAGCGGTTCGGGGCCCAGCCTGCCGAGAATGGCCTGGGGTGTCTGCGTCAGCCATATACGGCCGAACTTGCGCATATCCTGGAACCGCAGCTCATCTTGATGGTTGATCTGCAGGACGACGTGTTCATGTTTGTGGCGTGTTTTCCCCTTTGGCGTCCAGTTCAGACGACCGGTCATGCGCAGGTGAACCATCAAGGTCAGGTTTCGGGACAGATGCATGACGATGTATTTGCCCCTGCGCCTGACACGGCCTATGGTGCGGCCCTTGATTTGGGTGCAAAAATGGGTCGGGCTTATCTCCGCAATGGTCTTGGGCCAGTAAACCTTTGCACCGGTAATGGTGCTTCCGATGATATTGAGAGCCTTTAAATTATCGACCACGGTTTGAACTTCGGGGAGTTCAGGCATCCTGCCAGTCCTTTTTAATCGCTAGCGCCTCTCCGTTTTCGGCGCATGCCAACTCTAGTCATCCGGGTCAAGACGTTTGCCGAAGCTGATCACGTCGTCCGTTTTGAAGCCGACCGCTTTGTAGAACTCAACTGCCGCGGTATTGCTGCTGCGAACCTGCAGATTGATCTTCGGGCAGCCCGCCGCCCGCAGGCGTCTTTCTGCCGCCGCCAGCATGCGTCTTCCAATGCCGGTACGCTGATGCTCAGGGTGTACGGCAAGATAGTTTATCCAGCCGCGGTGGCCGTCGTATCCGGCCATGACGGAAGCGATGATCCGGTCCTCCAAGCAGGCCACGAGAAACATGCCGGGTTGTACCTTGAGCTTGCGCTGAATGTCTTTGCGGGGATCGTTCCAGGGAACCACCAGACCGCATTCCGCCCATAGTTGAACAACCATCGTCGAATCACCCGCCTCAAAGGCTCTGATTTCCATTTCACTCTTCATCGGCTGTAAATCAATTCGTCTATGTGTATATAAAACGAGAATAGCTGCTTATGCAAGCCGGAATAAGGCGTTCGCTAATGGTCGGATGACGCCGGCCGGGACAGGCAGCGGTTGTCACCGGATGGATGAGGCCGACACTTTGGCCTCCTCGAAGGATGCCATCTGGCTCATGATTTTGCAGGCGGTATTGGCGGCGTCGATGGCAAGGGCCGCTCCCGTGCCTTCTCCCAGACGCATGTTAAAATCGATCAACGGGTCCAGGCCCATGTATGACAGGGCGGATGCCTGGGCTTTTTCTACGGATTTATGGCCGGCGATAAGGTATCCCCGAATGTGCGGATTGATGGTATAGGCCAGGAGTCCAGCGGCTGTGGAGATAACCCCGTCAAGAACGACGGCGGTACGTTTTGAGGCCGCTGCCAGGACAGCGCCGACAATACCCGCGATTTCAAAACCGCCGATCTTTTGCAAAACCTGAAACCCGTCATGGGGATCAAGATCATGAAAAGCAAGGGCCTTTTGAATCACTTTGGTTTTTTGCTCGAGTCCTTTATCATCTATGCCGGTTCCCCTACCGGTGGCCGCCGCAGGGGTAATCCCCGTAATGACGGCAATGACGGCGGAGGCGCAAGTAGTGTTGCCGATACCCATTTCACCAAGTCCCACGATGTCTATGGGGTGGTTTTCATAGGCCCCCTGAAAGACACTCATCCCGTTTTCAACGGCCTCGAACATTTGTGAACGGGTCATGGCGTCTTCAACTGTAAAGTTGCGGGTGCCCTTAGCTACTTTTGTCATGATCAGGTCGGGATGGGAGTTGAACTCCGCACGTACGCCCATGTCCACCACCTTCATATCGATGCAGTGGTGGCGGCAGAGTACATTGATAGCGGCACCACCGTTCAGGAAGTTGTCCACCATCTGAGCGGTGACCTCGGAAGGGTAGGCCGAAACCCCTTCCTCGGTGACCCCATGGTCCCCGGCAAACACGAAAAGATGCTTGCTCCGGATTGCGGGGTTCAGATCGTTTTGAATCATGCACATCTGTACGGCAAGATCCTCAAGGCGTCCCAGGGCGCCCAGGGGTTTGGTTTTGGCATCGATTTTAGCGGTGGCTTGGGCCAGCAGACGGTCTGACAGGGGTTTAATGCTGCGGATGACCTGCCGGCAAAGGCCGGCGCATGCCGGCTCCCCAAAAGGCGGTTGGGTTGTTTGAGCTGGATTCATTGTCGTCCGGCTGCTGCTGCTCATTCGGCGTGTCCGACTTGCCGGTTCGCGGTTGAAATCCAGAATATATTTCAAGCGCCTTCCGGAAAGTACGGTGCCCATCAATTCAGGCGCCGTTTGCGGTGTGACCACCTCCTCGATCAGCAGCCGTAGAGGCTCTTGATGGTGCTGCATGAAAAAGACGGCCTTTTGCATATGATCTCTAGTCAGGCCGTATGTA
This sequence comes from uncultured Desulfobacteraceae bacterium, assembly GCA_964633235.1. Taxonomy (GTDB): domain Bacteria; phylum Desulfobacterota; class Desulfobacteria; order Desulfobacterales; family CAZWGD01; genus CAZWGD01. The sequence continues at coordinate 3,561 of CAZWGD010000157.1, forward strand.
CCGGAAAGCGTTGCCTCTTTATAGTGCAGGAGGTTTAAGAGGTTGGTCTCTACGTGTTCATTCTTTGAAATGCCGCTGAAATAAGCGATTCGCCCTCCCTTGTCGACCTTGGCGATGGCGCGGCACAGGGCGATGAAATCTGCACAGGCGTTAATCACCAGGGGGAACTCGCCATGGCGGGTATCTTTTACGCCATTAACGCCGATGGTCTGCAGGAACGGCGCCACATGCCTGATTTTTGCCGCACTCTTTTCAATGATGAGGGGCTTGAGCCCCAGTTTTTGGGCATAAAAGGCCGTGATCAGCCCCATGGTGCCGGAGCCGTATATCAACAAGTGCTCCTGTTTTTTAGGGCCGATTTTTTCAAATGCATTGATCACGCATCCTAGCGGTTCTGCCAGACAGGCCACGTGGGCGTCGAGCATATTCGGAATGGCAATCAGGCTCTCTTCAGGAAGCACCACACGGTCGGCAAACCCGCCGTCCGTGTGGAATCCGGTGATTTTCATCTCTTCGCAAAGGTTTTCCCTGCCGGTCCGGCAAAACCGGCAAGTGCCGCAGCTTTTGCCGGGCCAAACCACAAAACGCTCACCGACCCGGTTTTTAACCACCATTTCATGACCCGGCACCCTTGGAAAAACGAGGTCCCGGTGTCCCTGGTCCCACATTTTGGCATCGGTCCGGCACACGGCGCAACAAACCACATCGGCGCTGACATATCCGTCCGCGGGGCGGGGAGGCGGTGTGGGGTTATGGATGATTTCCAGCCTTCTAAGGCCGGTTAACAGCAATTTCATGCTTCTAGATCCCCTTCAGAAAGCGTCAGTTTTTTAATGCATACATCCGGTAATCCCCGTTGCCTCAAATGGGAAGCATGCTGCTGCACAGTCTCCATTTGTTCCATGGGAAACACGCTGGCTTTTTCAAGCCCCACCAGGAGAGGGGTGCCATCCTTGAGGCGGATATAATCCCGGCCGGTTTTTAGGATCAAGAGTTCCATGGATAAACCACCTTTACGCGACCAGACGGTGTAGTTTATGAAGTCCTTTTTCAGGGGCCATATTCTGGGAGGCAACCCATTTTTCGAGGGTTTTGAAGGCGGCCCCGGATTCAAGAATAACGGAGGCCCGCTCAATGCCATCCCTAAGGCCGCTCACCCGGTTTGCAGCCAGAAAAATCAAGCCCGCATTGAGAATGAGCGCGTCTTTTCTGGCACCGTTTTCAGTGTTTCGCAAGAGAGCAACAAGGCGTTTTGCTTCGCCCTGGATGTTCGCTCTAGGGGACAGGTCGCGGTAGTCCCGGCTGGCCAGCCCCAGTTGATGTGGATCGATATTGAACTCATCGAATCCGTCTTTAGCGGAAATTCGAACGCAATGGGTCACTCCGCAGATCGAGGCCTCATCCATACTCCTGGTCGAATGATCAATGGTTCCGTGCAAGATAATGGCCCGTTTATAACCAATGGCTTTCATAACCCGGGCCACAGGAAACAGCATTGCTTTTGAATAGACACCCCGCACACCAATGGAGGGCAGGGCGGGATTTGCCAGGGAGGCGGCGATATTCAGGGTGGATCCGAAATGGATTTGGGACAAAATCCTGCCCAGGGCCATGGGGTGAATATGGGGACTCATGCCGTTGAAGAGGCCCACGCCCGCGGTTTCGATGCTGCGCGCCACGACGTGCGCCGGACATTCCACATCTACCCCGAGTGCCTCGGCCATGTCTACGGTGCCGCAGGTGGAAGTAATGGCCCGGGCGCCGTGCCTGGCCATTGGGATACCGCCGGCGGCGGCGACAACGGCGGCGGCCGTGCTGATGTTGAAGGTTTTGAAGGTGTCCATCCCGGTGCCGCTGTTTTCGACGGCAGCCATACCACCACCGATGGTCACTTTGGTCGTATCGAGGTCGTATATGGCCTCCCAGGATCCCGCCACCTCGGCCTCGGTTTCCCCCTTGGCCGCCAGGGCCGCCAGAAACGCCCCCTGCTGCATCTCGGTTACCTTGTTTTTCAAGATGCAGGTAAAGGCCGCTTTGGCCTGATCTCTGGAGAGGTGCTCTTTGCGGATTAGACGGGTGATGAGGACGCCGAAGTCTTTATTCAAATTCCCGGACACAATAACCTCCTGAATAGATGTATTCAAAAGGATCTTGTTCCAGCAATGAATCCTGAGGGCGACATGAAGGCAGGCTTTCCGACTCACGGATCATGCGGGCAACCGCGCCTTCCCCCTTCCTGATCTAAGGAGTGGCATCCTGCGGTTTCCGTCCCCGATTACGGCATCGGCTGGTATGTGACGGACTCTCACCGTCTTTCCTATTATCCCGGAGTCTTTTCAGTATTCCGGGCACCTCTATGTTCGGCGTCAATATAGGGCGGCTGAAAAACACTGTCAAGGATAATATCCCACCGGCCCCATCTCCCGGGTTCCCGCTTCGGAACACAGGCTTAAGGTTTAAAATGAAAAGGATATCACCATCTTGAATTTTATCAAAACCGGTCTTACCATTGGTATCACGAGCTAAAAAAGG
>CAZWGD010000158.1:0-6055 GCA_964633235.1 uncultured Desulfobacteraceae bacterium
TGTCAAAGCTCGCTAAAAAGGCGTATTTCAGGGTCTCATCGTCAACCAGGTGCCACAGACGGCGGGCATACCGAAACGACCAGTTGTTTGCCTCCCTGGGAAAATCGATCCAGTCCGGGTGCCCAAACTCATTTCCCATAAAGTTCAAATAGCTATCGGAAGTAGCCAAGGTGATCAAACGGATCAGCTTGTGCAGTGCAATCCCTCGGTCAACATGGATATTTTCATGGGTAAGACCCATGAATGCATACATATCCGCACCGATGAGCCGAAATATGAGGGTTTGGTCCCCCACCAGGGCCTGGTCATGGCATTCGGCATAGCTGACACTTTTTTCCGCCTTCCTTTTGTTGGTCAATTCATGCCACAGCGCTCCCAGGTGCCAATTCTCGTCAAGTGTATCCTTGGTCAGCCTGATCCAGTAATCGGCAACTCCCATGGCAAACCGATAGTCGAAACCTGCTCCGCCTGAGGGCACGGGTACGCCTAAACCCGGCATCCCACTGACATCCTCAGCTAAGGTGACGGCATCGGGACGCAGGTCATGGATCAGCTGGTTGGCTAGAGCCAGATAGACATATCCGTCTTCGTCGACGTTTTCGTCAAAATACGTTTCATAGGATGTAAAGGTGCGTCCCAGGCCATGATCAATGTAGAGAATACTGGTGACACCGTCGAAACGAAACCCGTCAAAGCGGTACTCGTCCAGCCAGTAGCGGCAGTTGGAGAGAAGAAAATGGATCACCTCCGTCTTGCCGTAATCAAAGCATCGGGAACGCCAGGCCGGATGGAGGCCTCTGGGTCCGTCATGAAAGTACTGATATGGGGTGCCGTCAAATCGGCTGAGCCCTTCCACTTCGTTTAATACGCTGTGGGAGTGAACCAGATCCATGATCACGCGCAGGCCGCCCTGGTGAGCGGTATCGATCAGTTCCTTCAGGTCCTCCGGGGTCCCGAAACGGGAGGACGCCGCAAAAAAGCTGGACACCTGGTATCCGAAAGAACCGTAGTAGGGATGCTCCTGTATGGCCATCAGTTGAAGCGTATTGTACCCGGCGTCGATAATCCTCGGAAGAACGTGGGAGGTAAACTCGCGGTAGGTACCGATTTTTTCGGCTTCCTGGGCCATGCCGACATGGGCTTCATAGATCAGCAGGCCGCCTTCGTCCGGCTGGAAGGCCTCCTGTTTCCATTCATAGCCCGGGGACGGATGCCACACCTGGGCATTGAATATCAGGGTCTTCGGATCTTGAACCACGCGACGGGCGTATGCAGGAATCCGGTCGCCCGCTCCCCCCGGCCAGTGAATTCGAAGCCGGTATAGGCAGCCGTGGTACAGGGTATCCGGGGGGAGGTGGATTTCCCACACCCCATTTTCACCGGCTCGATGCAGGGCAAATGGCGTTTCTTCCCGCCACCTGTTCATCTCTCCCACCAGGTAGACTGCCGTGGCCCGGGGGGCCCATTCCCTGAATACCCAATGGTCGTCTCTGAAATGGAGACCGAAATATTCATGCCCCGAGGCAAAATCACCCAGCTTCAGGGTATGACCGGCAATCCGGTCTTCCACGGCTCGTATTTTTTTTATTCTCCGAGCTAGAATTCCGGCATAGGGTTTCAGCAGGGGATCGGCATCGAGGAGGGGTTTTAAGACCGCCGGGCGATCGGGATTCAATATGCCGTCCCTATTAACTGACATGGTCGGCATCCTCACGGCTGACGGCGAGTCGCGCCTGAATTGACAACCAGGGGGCGCTGTAGCATTTCTTCATAAAGTTTGATGTATTCACTGGCGGTAGCTGCGTGGTTAAACCGGGCGGCACTCTCGGTCATCACCCGCTGAATCTGTGGCTGCTTGATTTTTTCCGGGAGGTTGTAAAATGCCATGGCCTGTTGAACGGCCCAAAACAATCCCGGTGGGTCGAAGTGCTTGAATAAAAATCCGTTTCCCCGGTTTTGATCGGCATCCATGGGAAAGACGGTATCATGAAGACCGCCCGTATCATGTACCACCGGCAGGGCACCATAAATCATGGCCACCATCTGCGGCAATCCGCAGGGTTCGAAGCGTGAGGGCATCAGTATGAAATCGGAGGCCCCATAGGCCTGATGTTCCAACTCCGAGCTAAAATCACAAATGGCGACGCGATCATATATATTGTGAAACCTGACAATATCCCGGAAATGTTGCTGGTATTCACCATCGGCTACAAAAATGACCTGCAGGTGTTGTTCCCAATACACTGATATCATCCGGTAGAGAATATCGGCCAACAATTGGCATCCTTTTTGGTTGTTATCCAGCCGGGAAGGCCAAAAGAAGACCGGCGCATGCACATCCCGGCGTAAACCGAGCCGCTCCTGAAGATGGTGTTTGTTCTCTCTCTTTCCGGCGACATGGTTATCGTCACCGTATGGCCGAAATAGTGCCTGATCGCGGGAAGGATGAAAGCCCGGATCAGGCGCGTTGAGAATCCCGGTGGCGCATTGGGCGGCCCGTTTATTGGCCAACTCCTGCCTGAGGGATGCCGAAACGAAATCATGGTGGCCGTCAATGATCTCTGCCAAAAAGGTAGGGCTCACCGTATTGACGAAGTGGGCGGCAAAAACACCGCTGACCAGAAAATCAACCGGATTGTTTTCGCGGGCCGATTCGTATTCATAGGCCATTTTTTCGTAGAACAGATGGTCCCAAAAATACGCCCCGTCGATCCCCCGGTCCTCGATGGTGGCCAGCGGGCTTTTAACCGTATGAATATTATGGATGGTGAACAGGCAGGGTATACCCGCCTGCCTCGACATGGCCGGTATCAGACCGGTCATCCAATCATTACAATGGATCAGATCCGGATGCACGCGGGGCACGATATTGTTAATGACCTCCCGCTGAAAGGCCAGGGAAAGCTTTAGGTTTTCGTCGCCATAACTGGAGTAAACCCGATTGAGGTAAAAAAAAGCCCTGTCAGAGGCCAGGTGAATCCGATCGTCCGGCATTACCCTGCGAATGGCCATCTGTTCCCGTTTTAAAACAGGGGCCAAGCGATCCCTGAATATGGATCGATAGTCGGGAAGGGCAATGTGCACATCGGCACCTTGATCGGAAAGCGCCTTGATCAGGGCAGCCGATACGTCGGCTAGTCCGCCGGCCTTGGCGGTTAGAAAATTAGCGAAGCTTCCCATGCGGTCCGGAAGGTAGGTAACCTCCGGGGTAACTATGAGAATACGGGGTGATTGTTTAGTCGAATCCAAGGGACACCTTAAGCTGCGCGTAAATATATGCCGCTAGTCCATCCGCGCCCAAGCCACCAGGCCGGGAGTGTTTTTTACCCAATCATCCCCCGCGGGTGTAATCCGAGCGGTGAACCCGAAACGGCCGGATTCGGGGCAGGTGAAAGCACACCCATAAAGATAGTCACCGTTCCCACGATCTTCCAGAACCCGCATCGGTTCGACACGGCTGGTTGCCACCGAATCAATGGACCTGACATGCCCGTAATATAATTCCACATTCACCTCTTGTGGATCAAGTCCGGCCAAATGAACCCCGGCGGTTACCTCAAACACATCGCCTACCCGGAAATTCCGTGCCTGTGTGTGAACGGGCTGTTCAAGGTGAATATTTCCCCAGGCCGCTTTTAAGCGGCTTTGCTGGTCGGCCAGCCTGCGGGCAGCGTGGCCGTTTTGCGCACATAGCCGGCTTTCATTGTGTACCGCCGAACGATAAAAGCGCTTATCATACTCCGATACCATTCTAGTGGCGCAAAACTGAAGCATGCCCACTTTCATCGAAGCCCGCATCATCCCGATCCATTTGGAGGGTGGGGCACCGTTTTGGCGATTGTAAAAGGCAGGGATAACTTGATTTTCAAGCACATTATATAAAGCCTGGGCGTCCACGTTGTCCTCATAGGCCCAGTCGCCGTTTCCGTTGTCCCCTCTTCCGATGGCCCATCCCGCCTCAGGTGAATAACCTTCGGCCCACCAGCCATCCATAATGCTGAGGTTCAAGCAGCCATTGATGGCGGCCTTCATTCCGGATGTGCCGCAGGCTTCCATGGGGCGCCGGGGAGTGTTCAGCCAGACATCAGCCCCTTGGGTCATCAGGCGGGCAAGTTGCATGTCGTAGTTTTCCAGAAAGACCACCTTGTGCCGAACAGCAGGCCGTCGGCTGAACTCTACAATCTGACGAATAATACCCTTCCCCTCGTTATCTCTAGGGTGGGCCTTTCCGGCAAAGATGATCTGTACCGGCCGCTTGTTATCGGACAGGATCGCTTCCAGGCGGTCCGGATCGGTCAATAGCAGATTGGCCCGCTTATAAGCGGCGAAGCGACGGGCAAAACAGATGGTTAGGGTCCCTTGTTCCAGTACGGTGGCCGCATCGGCCATTATATGGGCGGGTTCGTTGCGTTGTCCGCACTGCTGAACGGCCTTTTCCCGGCAGGTGGTGATCAGCCGTGTGCGGTTCATTTCATGGGCCCGCCACAGTTCATCATCATAAATGTCGTCGATACGGGCCACACTTTCCCGATCCTGGTAGCGAAGATGCCAGCGTGGGTCCACGTAGCGTTCAAGCAACAGGGCAAATTCCGGTGACATCCAGCTGGCTGAATGAACGCCGTTGGTTACGTGGGTTATGGGGATCTCATCCTCCGGCCGCCCCGGCCATAAACGGGTCCACATACGCCGGGCGACGGAGCCGTGGAGCCGGCTGACCCCGTTGCAGAATTGGGCCATGCGGGCCCCCAGAATAAACATGGAAACGGGGGCGTCCGCTCTGGCACCGGGAGGCTGCCCCCAAGACAGAATTTCCGTCTCAGAAGCCCCCAACTTCTCCTTAAAGGGCTCGATCACCGGTTTTACCATTTCCACCGTAAATTCATCGTGCCCGGCAGGCACCGGGGTGTGGGTGGTAAAAATGGTGCTACGAGGGATGATTTCGAGTGCTGTGGGAAGGTCGATTCCATGGGTGCGCATAAACAGGGCCAGGCGTTCCAGGCTGGAAAAGGCTGAATGTCCTTCGTTAAGGTGACACACTTTAGGATAGAGCCCCACAGTCTCCAAGAGTCGTATACCCCCAATGCCCAGTAATGCTTCCTGGGCCAGCCGGGTCCGGGAATCGCCGGCGTAAAGGTTGGCGGTTACCTGGCGGATCCCCGGCGGGTTTTCTTTCAAGTTCGTATCCAGGAGATAGAGGGTGATGCGCCCCACCATGATTTTCCAGAAACCGGCATGCATATCACCGTCCGGACCGGCCACGGTGATGATTAATTCATTACCGTTTTCGTCCCGCATGCGCTTTAGCGGTAGATTATACAAGTCCGTTTCCGGATAGGCCTCCTGCTGCCAGCCGTTCCGATCAAGAAATTGACGGAAATACCCCTGGCGGTAAAGCAGTCCGACACCGGTCAGCGAAATCCCGAGATTGGAGGCGGCCTTCAAATGGTCTCCGGCCAGAACCCCCAGACCGCCTGCAAACAGGGGAACACTTTCATGCAGGCCGAATTCCATGGAAAAATAGGCGATGGTTTCACGGGGTTGAAGGGAAGACTCAACCCCGTTGCCGGGTTGAACAACACCTGTTTCATAGGCCTCCCGCACCTGATCCATGTGGGAAATAAAACTCTCATCTTTGGCCAAGTGTTCCAGGCGTGCCTGGGGAAGCCGGCTGAGAAAGAGAATCGGGTTGCCGTCCGCCTTTTTCCACAGGCCGGGGTCGATGCGGCGGAAAAGCTCCATGGCATGCGGTTTCCAGCACCACCACAGGTTCCGTGAAAGCGTTTCCAGAAAGGCGAGGCGATCTGGTATTTTCGGAAATACACGAAAGGTTTGCAGCTGTCTCATATTTTCTCTTCTATTTTTTTTGCCTGTCCGTAAGGCTTGAATACCGGTTATGCGTCCGGGTTGTAACCGTTATGGCCGTGTTTCCGACTTTTTTCCAAACAACGCTGTCCGGGCGCATAAAATGACGGACGTTATTTATAGGTGCTTTAGAATGGTGCGAAATTAACCTAGTTGCCGGAACATGTAAACCATTTTGTCCCCGCTACGCAGT
>CAZWGD010000159.1:0-6025 GCA_964633235.1 uncultured Desulfobacteraceae bacterium
CTTCCGAGGAGATGTCACCCAGAAAGGCCAGGGTTAAATGGATATTCTCAGGTGCCACCCACCGGACGTTCAAGGGGTGGGTGCGCAGTCGGCGCTGGATGGCCGTCACTCCCGAAATAATTTCTTCAGGCAATCTAATGGCAATGAACGTCCTCATGGTATCCGGCCAAGGAGTCTGGAGTGCGGCTTCACCGCCGCATTCCGTTTTGGGTGAATTCCGCGCTCTAGGGTTCATTAAAAGGGTTTTGGTTTGCGTGGCGCTAAACGGGCAATGTGAACTGGGGTTCACCCATCAAGAATTTTCCGGCGATAATTTCTCTTTTCAATATGTCGGCGATTTCGCGCGCCTTGACCATACTAGATAGCGGAACGGCGGCCACTTCCCTGTCGTCTATCCGGATAGTGCCGCTTTTTAGCTGGGCATAACTTACCTTGCCCAGGCTGTTGGCAATACCGTTGGGATAGTCATGGCCGTAATCCACAATCTGGGTAAAGAGCACTTTATCTGAGACCCCTGTACAGGCGGCGATTTCCTCGTTCAGGAGAGGGATGGGTATCCCCAGCCCCACGGCCAAAGAACAACCATAGCCTTGGATACTGACACCTCTCAACCATTCGGCGGACATTTGTTTCATATCCCCCATGACAAAGAGCGTTCCGCCGGGTTTCATCGGATGCCCCTGCTCCGTTCTGGGAATTGATGGATTATGCTGGGTTCCGTGCCAGGTAACATAGCCCTGGGCGCCTCCCAGAAAGATCCGTGTGCCGATGCCGATGGTTCGATAATAGGGATCGTTGAATAACGGGCTAAGCTCTCCTGACGAACAAAAATTGGCGTTGGCCATTTTCGGTTTCAGGACACCCATATAGGTATATATGGTCTTTTTGCCGACATTTACGGCACAGTTGTAGTTCTGATAGCCGTTTCGCGGATTACACAAAATAGCCTGGGGAAGGGCATCAAGGGTCACTTCTTTCTCAAAAGACCGGTTGGGATAACAGTCGGTTCCATACCCATCCGCCTTTAAATAAACCGTTTTTCCGGCAACAAGATCTTCGATGACGTGGCCGCCCCCATAGCCGAATTCGCCGGGATAGGTCTTATTTAACGGATCGTCGTCACAGGGTTCGGTGGCGCCGAGATAACAATCGACGGCCGCGATTCCACCATAGGCGGGGACGTTATTCAGGCGGATCGTAGATGCCTTTATCCCGGGTTTGGCATGCCCAAAATTGATAAAAGCCCCCGAGGAACACATGGGAGCGAAAGTTCCCGTGGTGACAACATCGACCGATCTGGCGGTTTCAACCGGTCCATTTTTCTTTACCCGATCGATGATTTCTTCGGCCGTCACCACCACGACTTCCCCCGATCGAATTTTGTCATTGATTTCCTGGTAGGTTTTATTGATTTTGTGTTTTTTTTGCATGCGAGTATTCCGATTGTACCAACTGAATTTTTGAAGTTATATTATTGGTTATCCAGGCATTATCCCACCACTCGATGGGATTCACGTAGGTCTGGTGAATGATCATGCCGAAATGCAGATGATCGCCACCGGCAAGCCCTGTCTTACCGGTTCGGCCGAGGGGTGTACCCTTTTCGACGCGTTGATTGTGCTGGACATTAATTTGGTTCAGGTGGGCATATATACTGAACAGGCCGAACCCGTGGTCGATGACTACTGTCTTTCCATAAATTCCCAGATAGTCATCAAATACGACGACACCGTTGTTGGCGGCCGGAACTGAATCGTGGCTGTAGGCTGCAAGGTCGATGCCCATGTGAACCTGATGGTCGATAACCCGGCCCTGGTATGTATAATCACGTGCGTCGGCGAATCCCGCCATACGTTTCGAGTTGGGCAGCCTTAGAAAGGTCCCCGTCCAATTAATTGACGGATCGGTCTGCGAACAGATGGCTTGGAGCTTGAGGTATGACTGCCGACGAAGGTCATTGTTGATCCATTTGAATTTGTCAATTGCCGTATCGAGGGGCTGATTGGCGGATTCCTCCGGAAACAGAGCGGCAAACTCCGGTATTTTCGCATTCAGAAACCGATCACTAATGTTGATGACATCCGATTTGAATCGCTTTTTGCGAATGTGATGGTAAAAACCGGCCGTAGCTTCATTTCCGGCACCATCCACCGCTCGAACCAGTATCTGAGTTTTTCGTCCCTGTGAAAAATCCAGGGCAAAAAAAGCCATGTAGATATGTTGATCCTCAAAGTATCCCGTGTAGCCGGGATAAAAGCGATCACCAACGTTAACGCCCGATACCGAACATGACTCTGCCAGGCGATAAATGATGAGTCCGGCACCACCCTGGGAAATATTATGTTGTCGGGTCAAGACCTCGATCCTGGGTGGTTTGGTGTCGATCAGGATTTCCTTTTCTATCATGGATCGGTTTCCGTGAAACCAGCCCCACCATGAAAAATCGCGTACCATGATGTTCAGCGTGGCTTTGCCGTCTCTGAAACCTGCTTTCTTGGGTTCAACCAACACGTTGAAAGATGATTCGTGAACATCCCCCCCTCCCAATAGGCCGGCGGCTTGAAAATGCTCATCCAAAAGTGTCGACTCTTTGCCATCCTGCACCAGGCTCATGTGTAAGCGACGTAGTCCGCTTTTGGCATCCGATACTTTTACGGCTAGCTGCTGTGAAGCTCCCAGGGAGGTGGTGTCCGGGTCTACACTTACGGTTGGCTTTTCCCTCTCAAACCAGAATATGAAAATCGTTACCAACAGGATAAAGATAATCAGGCAGAGAAAGAGGATAAACTTTGATTTGATTTTGGTTTTTGATGGAGTCAACGATATACTAAACGCTCCTTTTGCAGGATAAAATGGTTACCGCTTATTAGCAATTAATTGGCCAGTAATCAAGCATCCTTTTCGTAGTCTGCATTCGGCGTTTAGGCAACGTCGCAACAGTGTGTTTGATTCCCATGGTAACGCATTGTCCGGCTTGAGCCGATGGGCCCTGTAACCCTGCCGGCTCGAAAGGGACCGGAGGTGGCTGCCTATTTTCAGGCCAAACGCGGTTTTCCTGGCCTGCGATTGTCGATATCTTGACTTTTAGTATCCCGCGGGATAGAAAACAAGGTGCGGATCGTCAAAAGAAGGGGCGTTTTGGTCCAGAAAAAAGCGGGTTGCCGTAAAACGTGATCGTGTTGACGAACCGGGCAGCTGCCCGGGATGTGCGCGCCTTTCTGCTTTTTTGGGTACATGCGGGAATTAATAACCAAATATACCTCATGATGTTGGGATGGTTGTCATGAATGGCCGCGTCGAAATTGGTAATATTGTCATGGGAAGGGGAAGGCCGATGGTCTTGATTGCCGGCCCTTGTGTCCTCGAGGATTTGGAAACGGCCAGGACCACGGCGGTATATCTACAGGAAGTCTCAAAAAAACTGCGCCTTCCGTTTATCTTCAAAGCTTCCTACGATAAAGCCAATCGAACCGCCGTTGATGCGTTCAGAGGCCCGGGGATTGAAAACGGGCTGGAGGTATTAAGCCGCTTGAAATCTGATCTGGGGATTCCAGTTCTGTCCGATGTTCATAGCCCGGAAGAAGTCCACCATGCCGCACAGGTTCTGGACGTTGTGCAAATTCCCGCTTTTCTGTGCCGGCAGACCGATCTGCTTCTGGCCGCAGCCGCTACCCAAAAACCGATCAATGTCAAGAAAGGCCAGTTTTTAGCCCCCTGGGATGTTCCCAATATTATCAATAAAATTACCTCCGTCGGAAACCATCGGATTTTGCTCACTGAACGCGGTACGATGTTCGGCTATAACAACCTAGTCGTCGATTTCCGAGGCATTCAGATTATGCAGCAGACCGGGTTTCCGGTTGTTTTCGATGCCACACATAGTGTCCAGCTTCCCGGGGGGGCCGGGGAATCATCCGGCGGCCAGCGTGAATTTGTTCCCCTTTTGGCAAGGGCGGCCATGGCCGCGGGGGCGGATGCCTTGTTTATTGAGGTTCATGCGGATCCGGACAAAGCCCTCTGTGACGGCCCCAACTCCCTTAAGCTGAGCCAGGTCGAACCGTTGCTGAAACAGCTCAAGGCAATCAAGGCCGCTTCTGAATAGGCGGTACTGTTCTAAACGGAATCGGGCGGACGGGTTAAATTGGGGCGGCAGATTACGCTCCTCGCGGATGAGAGATGTCGTAGGATGAACAATAGGGATAAGTTGGCTGAGGTCGAGCTGCTGATTCTTGACGTGGATGGGGTGCTCACCGAGGGCCATATCATGTATAATGAGAGGGGCCAGGAGATTAAAGTATTCGACGTCACCGATGGCTTGGGTATCCGGCTGCTTATGGCGGCGGGGATTCAGGTGTGTATTGCCACGGGTAGATCATCCCGCGCCCTGTACCACCGATGTAGGGACCTCGGGATCAACCACATCTTTGATGGGTTGCGCAGGAAAGACACCATTTTAGACAAGCTCACCGCCTGCACCCGGGTGGATCCCAAGCACATGGCCTTCATGGGCGATGATTTGCCTGATTTGCCCCTCATGGAAAAAGTGGGCACGCGCATCGCCGTTAAAAATGCCCATCAAATGATTCAATTACAGGCGGATATTGTCACCGAAACCGAAGGCGGCAGGGGCGCGGTTCGAGAGGTGTGTGAAGCCATACTCAAGGCCCGGGACTGTTGGGAGACCGCATTGAGAGGGCTTTATCAATAGTGGCGTATAAACGGCCAGCAACCTCAAGAGCGCTTTCTATCGTAGGCCTGGTTATCCTTGGATTCGGCATTGTCATATTATTGTTGCTGGTGAATCGGCACATGTCCAAAGAGGATATTATTACCGCGCCTTTGGTAGATCCCAAAGCGGATATTTCGATTGATAGAATTCACCAGGTATCAACCCAAAATGGCCGCAAGGAGTGGGTGCTTGACGCCGTATCGGCGAAAATGATCGAATTTGAAAAACGGCTTTGGTTAAAAGAACTTTCCATGATATTTTATACCAAGGACGGAAAAGAGGTCCACCTCACCGCGGATGAGGGGTTTGTGAATACGCAAACAAGAGACATCAATGTGGCGGGAAACGTGGTGTTAAAAAACGAGGAATTCGAATTGACAACCGAGAGGTTGCACTATAAGAGCCGGTCACGGAAACTGTCTTCAAAGACGCCGGTTAAAATCACCGGCAGGTCGGCCATATTGAGGGGAAACACTTTACAGTACGATATCAACACCAGAAATGCACGCTTAAAGGGAAATGTATCGGGGATTATTGATGAACAAGAAATATTCTGACCATGTGGTCATATTTGCGCTTGCCCTACTCTTTTGGATAGCCTGGCCCTGTTTTTATGCGACCCCGGCATGGGTCTGGGCGGATGACATCCCCCTGAATACCGAGAGCAAAACAGAGACGGATAAGATTCACATCACATCAAACAGTCTGGTTACCGACAGCGAGGCCAATTTTGCCGAGTTTATCGGAGACGTGGTCGCCAAGCAGGGGGATACGGTTATTACCGGCGATAAGCTTAAGATCTTTTACAAAAACATTGCCGATGGCGGGTCTGAGGGTGTCGAGGCCGGCGGCAGTTCGGTCGAAAAGATGGTGGCCCGGGGGAATGTGACCATCCGCATGGATAATCGACTAGGGGAGGCGGATAAGGCCGAATACTTCAGGGATACCGGCGTTATTATTCTAACGGGTAAAAATGCCAAGATTTCCTCGGGGAACAATACCGTATCCGGGAATAAAATTACCATTTACCGGGAGACGAACAATATGACCGTGGAACATGACGGTGATAAACGGGTTGAGGCATTTTTATTTTCCAATGACCTATAACCCGCCTTCCCAAGCCGACACCCAATAGAGACCCTTAACATTTATGCCCTTTTTATATTTAAAAAAGCTAGACAAAATTTATGGCGGCCGACGCGTGGTGAACTCGGTGAGCATCACGATCCAGAGTGGCATGGTCATCGGGCTTTTGGGACCCAACGGAGCGGGAAAGACGACCACTTTCTACATGAC
>CAZWGD010000160.1:0-5982 GCA_964633235.1 uncultured Desulfobacteraceae bacterium
ATTTGGAATCCCCCGTCCGGGTAGCGATCCTTCCGTCTAAGGTGGCCGCACTTTTAACAATCACAAACGGCCTTTCCGTGAGGATATATTTTACAAAGCTTTCATTGAGCCGCAGGGCCTCTTTTTCATATATGCCGGTGGTGACACGGATTCCCTCGGCTTTCAACCGCTGGAGGCCGCCACCGGTGACATGGGGATTGGGGTCCCTCATGGCCACCATGACCCGGGAAATTCCGGCCCGGATTATTTTCTCGGTGCAGGGAGGGGTGCGGCCATGATGGTTGCAGGGTTCCAGGGAAACGTATAAAGTGGCGTCAAGCGCCGCTTCACCGGCATCGTTAATGGCGTTGACTTCCGCGTGGGGGGTGCCCGCCGCCGCATGGTATCCCCTGCCCACAACCCGGCCGTTCTTGACAAGCACCGCTCCCACCATGGGGTTGGGGGCAGCATAGCCGCGGCCCCTGGCGGCAAGCTCCAGGGCCATTTTCATAAAATAGCGATCATCCATATGCGGAATTTACCTCGGGAAAGGGACGGCATGATTAGTGGCTGAGCAGGCCCTTGAGCTCCGATAGAAAATCGTTCACGTCCTTGAACTCCCGATAAACAGATGCAAATCGCACGTAGGCTACACCATCCAGGGCATGCAGCCTCGTCATAATCTTTTCGCCGATTTCCTGGGAGGGGATTTCCTTTTCCCCGGTTTCTCTCAGGTCCCGTTCCAGGTCATCCAGGATCTCATCGATGATATTCATGCTGATATCCCGCTTTTCGCAAGCCCGCTGGATGCCGGTACGCACCTTCTTCCGGCTGTATAGCTCGCGTCGACCGTCTTTCTTGACGATCATGATCGGAACTTCCTCAATACTTTCATAGGTCGTAAAGCGTCGAAAGCAGGGGATGCACTCACGCCGCCGTCGAATCTGAAGGCCGTCTTTGCTCAACCGGGAATCAATCACTTTGTTGTTGATTTCTCCGCAAAAGGGACATTTCACCGCTGTTTCCTCCCATCATCGGCATGGTATTGACAGATTGTTATGCCCGCCTCCTCCAGCATCTCACTGGATATATCGTCGGCATACCCCGACTCGTAATATACGGCCTGGATGCCGGCATTGATAATCATTTTGGCGCAGATGGAACAAGGGTGGGTGGTGCTGAATAAAACCGCTCCCTTGATGGAAACCCCATGCAGTGCCGCCTGGATGATGGCATTTTGCTCGGCGTGGATACCCCGACACAACTCATGGCGTTTGCCGGAAGGCACATTCATCTGCTCCCGCAGGCAACCCACCTCCAAGCAGTGGCGAATACCGCTGGGGGCACCGTTATACCCGGTCGAGAGGATACGCTTGTCCTTAACGATGATGGCACCCACCGACCTCCGGGTACACGTGGATCGCTTTGCCACCAGACGGGTGATATCCATGAAATACGTTTTCCATGAAGGGCGGGTGGCGCTTGCTAGCATGCTGGTATCAAGTCTCCTGTCACCCATACATCCACCTGGCAAGGCGGTGTTTTTTTGTGCGACAACACCGGCAAAAACCAAAGGTCCGGATATTCAACATCAGGAAAGGAGGGCATCCATCTTGTCTAGCCGTCGTTTATGACGGCCGCCTTCAAACGGGGTATCCAGCCAGGTTTCAACAATTTTCAGAGCCAATGACCCTCCGATGACCCGTCCCCCCAAGACCAGGATATTGGCATTGTTGTGCCGGCGACTCATCATCGCCGAAAAAAGGTCATTACAGAGGGCCGCACGTACATGGGGAAACTTGTTAGCCACCATGGACATGCCCAGGCCGGTGCCGCAGAGCAGGATACCCCGGGAAAAGGTGCCCGCGGAGACCGATTGCGCCACCTTAACGCCGTAATCGACATAGTCCACGGATTCCGTACTGTGCGTCCCCACATCCTCAATCGGAATACCGCTTTTTAACAGGTCGGCCTTCACCTCTTCCTTCAGGGGGAAGGCGGCATGATCGGAGCCCATGATGATCATGCTTCTGTTTTCTACCATATGCAATCTCCCGCCATGGGTTGAAACAATAGGAAACCGCCTGAAATCAAAACCGATATCAAAGCGGCATGTCATGCTTATCCGGATATGGTGATTACTGCAAGCAAAAAGTTGCCCGGCCGCAGACGGTTCGGTAGAGCCTATGCGGTCCCATACGGCAGCGTGCCGTTTTCCGCAGGAAGGTAGTTAAAGACAGGGTCGGTTTTGAAATCGGCCCCATTTAGACGTGTCGGCTTAAAATCAAGGTGCCGTTGGTGCCGCCGAATCCGAAGGAGTTGGTCATGGCGGTCTTAACCGGGGCTTGACGGGCCACGTTGGGCACGTAGTCCAAATCACATTCTTCACCGGGTTCGTCAAGGTTTATGGTGGGAGGAATCATGCCATGATAAAGGGTGAGGGTCGTAAATACGGTCTCAATTCCACCAGCTCCGCCGAGTAAATGGCCGGTCATCGACTTGGTGGAACTGATGGGAATAAGAGGGGCCTTCTCCTTAAACACGGTTTTGACGGCCCGGGTTTCATACAGGTCGTTTAAGGGTGTGGAGGTACCGTGGGCGTTGATATAATCGATGTCGGCGTAACCAACCCCCGCATCGTCGAGGGCCGCCTCCATGCAACGTGCCGCCCCCTCTCCGTCGGGTGAAGGAGCGGTCATGTGGTAGCCGTCACCGCTCATGCCGTAGCCGATGATTTCAGCGTATATTTGAGCCCCCCGTTTTAAAGCCTTCTCCAGGGTTTCCAAGATCATGATACCGCACCCTTCACCGACCACGAACCCGTCCCGCAGCTTGTCAAAGGGCCGCGAGGCCTTTTCGGGCTCGTCATTGCGGGTGGAAAGCGCCTTCATGGCGTTGAACCCGGCGATACAGGTGCGGGTAACCACCGACTCCACGCCGCCCGTAATCATGGCATCGGCGCGGCCGTCCACAATCAGCTTGTAGGCGTCGCCGATGGCATGGGTGCCGGCTGCACAGGCCGTGGCCACCGAAGCGTTGGGCCCCTTTGCCCCAAATTGAATGGAAATCATTCCCGGAGCCATATTCCCGATCATGAAAGGGATAAAAAACGGGCTGACCCGCCTAGGGCCCTTGGTGTCCAGTATTTTACAATTATTCTCAAGAATGGACAGCCCTCCCAGGCCGCATCCGGTGAGCACCCCGACCCGCTCGCAATTGGCATCATTGATAACCAGCCCGGAATCTTCCATGGCCATGCGTGCGGCGGCAATGGCATAGGCAATAAAAGGTTGTACACGTTTGGCTTCTTTTTGGGGCAGAAAATCAGCGGGATTGAAATCCTTTACCTCTCCGGCGATGGTGGTCGCATACCCTGTGGTATCAAACCGGGTGATGGGTGCGATACCCGATTTTCCGGCGCACAGGGCGGCCCAGTTTTTCTCAACACCGGTACCCAGTGGTGTAACCAGTCCCAATCCCGTGATAACGACACGTCTGCTCAATGATCCCCCTTAAAAAGTGCCTTCACCTTAATATTCAAATTTCTTCAAACAGAAAACGGGTGGTGTCGCGGCTACAGGGCATTGATATAGTCGATGGCATCCTGAACCGTCGCCAGATTTTCGGCATCATCGTCGGAAATTTCGATGTCGAACTCTTCTTCCATGGACATAATCAACTCCACGAGATCAAGGGAGTCGGCACCCAGATCATCCACAAACGATGCCTCCGGCACCACTTCGTTTTCCGAAACACTCAGCTTTTCCGCTACAATACTTTTGACTTTATCCGTAATAGACATGGAACAACCTCCTTTTTTCTATGGTATCGCTTTGCAGTCCCGGAACTTCGACCTTCCCGCCGAGGGAATTGTTGAGATGCCGGGATACTTTCATCAGGCGAACAGGATGCCGGCCAGCCTGTCCATGGCTGGAATGACATCCCGGTATCCTGAAATCAGCTCATGATAACCCATTTGTGCCAGTTGGTCCCGGATGGTTTTGTGATCGAACAAGCCGGAACCCATCAGTATTTTCAGCATATTTTGGCCGACCAGTTGGGCGGTTTCGTTGGCAAAGATACGCGACATCAGCACCATCTTGTCAGTCTCAGGGTGCTCGCTTTGATGATGAGCGGCCGCCTTTTTCCCCAAAGCCGCACCGACTTCCACGTGGGCCATCATATCGGCCAAGGCGAACATAACGTACTGCTGCTTGGTTAGGCGGACGCTTTGTACCCAGGTAATCAGCTGGTTCAAAGCGTCCGCCGCCATCCCGTAAAACCGGCACCCGGCTCCTGGAAGCGCTGGATCCAGCGCCGTCATATCCTCTTGGATTGACCGGTAAAAGCCACCTTTGGTCTTCCAGGTTTTTTTCCAGCGAAAGGTGCTGATGATGTTCTGCTGGATCTCGCTGGTTCCCTCATAAATACAGGTGATCTTTACATCCCGCTTTATCTTTTCCACTTCATATTCGGTGATGTATCCGTACCCGCCCAGGGCCTGCATGGCATCATCGGCGGCATTATTGGCCGCCTCGGTAGTAAAGAGTTTGGCAATGGCCCCTTCCACCTGAAGGTCGGCATCACCACTGTCCAACATGGCGGCCACTGCTTCAATATAGGCGGCAGCGGCTTCCAGGCGCACGGCATGGGGAACCACCAATTTATGCGTGTAACCCTGTTTTTGACATAGGGGAGCCCCGAATTGGACGCGATCCTTGGCATAGGGAATCACAATCTCAAGGGCCGCTTTCCCGGCTCCCAGAGCCATGGCCGCCACCATCACCCGGGTATATCCAAACACCTTATTGGCCTGTTTTAACCCCAGTCCCGGCACCCCCCCGATCAGGTTTTCAATGGGCACGAATACGTCCGTAAAAGAGAGCGGCGATGTATTGGACGCCCGGATGCCGTGCTTGATCTCGCTTTTACCGCGGGCAAATCCCTCGGCACCCCTTTCTACGATAAAAAAACTGGGGCCCTCCGGGGTATTGGCCAGCAGGGTAATGAAATCGGCGTATCCTCCGGTGGAAATGAACTGCTTGGCTCCGTTGACGATATACCCGGTCAGCGTGCCGTCATCATCCCTCACGGGATCGGCTTTGGTTTGAAGCGCCGCCAGATTGCTGCCGGCACCGGGTTCGGTGACCGCATAGGCCACCAGCGCCTGTTCCCGGACAATGGCTCCCAGCCATTTCTCCTTCTGAGCCTCGGTACCCCCCACAATGATAGGATCCGCCCCCAGCTGGATGGCAAAAAAGGCCGTGCCCACCCCCAGGCAGATCTGGGCCATGGTCTGCGTTACGGCACAACAGTCCCGGGCACCGCCGCCCATGCCGCCGTATTCTTCGGGGATAAACAGCAGCTGTAAACCGATCTCCGGTTCCATCATCTTCCGAATCGTCTCTTCAGGAAAGTATTCCTCCTGATCGAATTCCAGGATCTTTTCCTTGGTAAGCAACCGGTTTTTCAGTTGTTCAACCAGGTCCACCACCATCTGCCGAGATTCAGCATCGAGTCCCCGAAGGTTTTTCGGGTGTGCGTCCGCAGGTGCAGCCATCTAACTTAGTCCCTTCCAGTGCTATTTTTCGGTAACAATCACGGTTTTGCCCCTGTAGCTTCCGCAACTCTTGCAGACATGGTGGGGCAGCCTGGCTTCGCCGCACTCGGGACAGGTGGTCACCGCCGGCGCTGACGCCTTCTGGTGGGTACGCCGCTTGTTGCGTTTGGACTTTGATGTTTTTCGTTTGGGTACAGCCATTAGTAATCTCCTAATTATTTAATTTTATTATAAATATTATATTTATCACTACCGGCTTTAAGGTAACGTGTTAAGTAATTTAATTCAAAACGATTGTCAAGGACTTTCCTGATTTTTTACCCCATACACCTATTGTACTCCGGCAAAAGATGTGTTATGCACACCGGCAAAGTACAATGAACAACTGCTTATCGATAATTAACCCATTAATATAATGCGCCATTATTGAATTTCAATATTCT
>CAZWGD010000161.1:0-4755 GCA_964633235.1 uncultured Desulfobacteraceae bacterium
GAGAATATCCACGCTCTCGGTGATGCGGTCCTTTACGGATAGCGTATCGGTCGTCAGGTCTACGCTGTCGGCGGGGGAGAGGTTGTCCAGAATTCTGCCGAAGGCCTCGATGAGTTCAAACAGGCCCACTTGGATCATCCCCTCCTCAGGTTCCCGGAGGTAGGTTTCCTTGGCCACCCCCCGCGCGAACACGGCCTCTCCCAGCAAATCCCTGTCCGCCAGCTGTTCGGCGGCTGCTTTGATCTGCAGGTACTCCAGAAGCGGCCGGGTAATCAGGGTGCGCGGATCTTCCTCTTCCTCATCGCCCGGGTGAACCGGCAGCAGCACCCTGGACTTGATCTGCATCAGGGTGGCCGCCATGAGGATGAAATCACCGGCCACATCGATGTTCATGGACTTCATCAACTGGATATACTCAAGGTATTGGTCGGTGATCAGGGCAATGGGAATATCGTAGATGTTGACCTGGTTTTTGCGGATAAGGTGCACCAGGAGGTCCATGGGCCCTTCGAACACGTCGGTCAACTTGACTTGGTAACGCCTAGCGGACATGGCAAGATTTCAAGGTCTCCGTCGCCGGGAAGGTCGCCAGGCGGCAAGTTCCCGGCGGACCGGTTAAAGTTTGATGGCGGCCCGCACTTCGGCCATGGTGCGCCGGGCCACTTCCTCCGCCTTTCGGCTCCCTGAAATGATGATCTCGTCTATCACTTCAGGCTGCTGCTCATAGGCCTTTCGTTTTTCATAAATCGGCGCCAGGGCCGCTTTCAGGCTGGCGGCCATCCGCTTTTTGCAGGCCACGCAGCCGACGCCGGCGGCGCGGCATTCCCGGTCCAGGTTTTTTACCTCTTCCGGGTCCGTGTAGAGCTTGTGGAAGCTGAATACGTTGCATACCTCCGGATCCCCCGGGTCTGTTTTGCGGGCGCGTTTGGGGTCGGTAATCATTTTGGCGACCTTTTGGTCGATGGTCTCGGGCGGGTCGCAGAGGTATATGGCGTTATCGTAGCTCTTGCTCATTTTGCGGCGGTCCCACCCCAGGACCTTGGGCGTAGGGGTCAAAATCGCCTCGGGCTCCACAAACACCGGGCCGTACAGGTGGTTGAAGCGTCTGGCGATCTCGCGCGTGATTTCAACGTGCGGCACCTGGTCGATGCCCACGGGGACGCCGTGGGCCTTGTACATGATGATATCCGCCGCCTGGAGCACGGGATAGCCCAAAAACCCGAAGGTGGAAAGGTCCTTGTTGTCCATGGCCAGGATCTGATCCTTGTAAGTGGGGTTGCGCTCCAGCCAGGGTACCGGGGTAATCATGGACAGAATCAGGTACAGTTCGGCATGAGACATGATCCTGGACTGCACGAACAGGGTGCTCTTTTCCGGAGAAAGACCGGCGCTCAGCCAGTCCATCATCATCTCCCTCACGTAGGTGGCAATCCCGCCGGTCTCCTCATAACTGCTCGTCAGGGCATGCCAGTCCGCAATAAAAAAAAAGCAGTCATACTGATCCTGCATGGATACCCAGTTGCTCAACGCACCCAGCAAATTACCCACATGCAGCGGGCCGGTGGGGCGCATGCCGCTTAATATGCGCTTTTTGGTGGTCATTTACCTGCATCTCCTCAAGATTGCATTCATTCCTCGTCATTCCCAAAACCGGGCTTCACACCCCGCGTACATATTCCCGGACAAAGGCCTGCTCCTCATCCGCCGATTCCACCAGGCCGTCCAGCTTGGCATGCAGAACCGCTTTCAGAATTTGCGTGTACCGGGGGCCGGGTTCCACCTTCAGCCTCAATAGGTCCTTCCCCGTCACGGAGATCTCCACGAACCGTAGCTGTGTAAAAAATTTGGAGCCGGCGCGTTTGACGCTTTCGTCCCTTGTCACCCCCATTATATAGAGAATCAGCTCGGTTTTCAGGTTGATCAGCCGGCTGTAGATCACACTGTTCCGCTCCGGTTTTTTGCGCTCAAACCAGTACCGGCACCGATCCGCCTGGAACCTTGCCTCGCTGAAGATCACCTGGTGCCGGGGAACGAGCTTGAATCGCCGGCACAGTGACAGGGTGGTCCTTTTGTCAAAGTGCCTGATAAGCCCCATAAAATAAACGGCCCATTTCATATAGGATTCTTCCAGAAAAAGCAAATCATGCCAGGTTAAGACCTGCCGGATACGTTCGAAAAGGGCCACCAGGTCGCTATTGAGCTGGATGTCGGGGTGAATCATCGGCAGTAGCTTGAAATCGTCCAACCGCTTCAGGGAGGCGGTTGGGTTTTCCTCCTCAAGGATCTGACGCAGCTCGGCAAACAGCCGACGCCCGCTCAGGCGCTTGAAAAAGTCCATTCTGACGGCATTTTCGATCAGCCCCTCGGTCAGCTTCCCAATGGTAAATCCGAAGCGCTGCTCGAACCGAATCGCTCTAAACACCCGCGTGGGATCCTCTACGAAGCTCAAATTCTGCAGCACGCGGATCACCTTTTCCTTGATATCCTTCTGCGCCGAAAAAAAATCGATCAGCACACCGAAATTACCTGGGGTCAACTGAATCGCCAGGGTATTGATGGTAAAGTCCCTTCTTAAAAGATCCAGCTTTATGGAGCTTTTTTCAACCACGGGAAGGGCGGCGGGAAACTGATAGTACTCCAGGCGTGCAGAGGCCACATCGATCTTGAATCCGTCTGGAAAAATAATCACAGCCGTACCGAATTTTTCATAGGCATGCACCCGGGCACCGTACCGTTTGGCGTAGGCCTTGGCAAAGGCAATCCCGTTGCCTTCGATGACGATATCGATATCCTCATTGGGGCGATACAAAAACAGGTCACGCACAAACCCGCCGACCACATAGGCCTCGCAGCCGATGGCATGGGCGGCCTCCCCGATGCTGGTCAATAGTTCTACAAAATGGGCTGAAAGCCTCTCCCTGACGAAGTTGACGATGTTGCGTTTGCGGGCATGGATCCGCCCTCCTGTGGACAATGTATCCCGGGGGTGGGGCCCCTGGGATTGCCTGACCAGGATGTTCAACAGATCCGTGCGCGTGATCACCCCCAGGACGGTATGCCGTTCCACCACGGGTAAGATGCGTTGCTTGTTTTCAATGATCTTTTCCTGGATCTCGGAAAGCTCCCCGTCCGGCCCTACGGTGACAAAATCGGTGGTCATGTACTCGCTCACCGGCAGGGCGTCCAGATGGTGGTAAAGCGCCTTTTCAATAACCTGGCGTGAAATGATACCAACGAGACGGCGGTCCCCTTTGGCCTGCGCCATCACCAGCAGGGCGTTGACATTATACTGGGTCAACAGCTTGGCGGCCCGCTTGCAGGATACGTGCATATCCACGGCTATGGGGGGAGAGGACATGAGGTTCCGGGCCCGCCGGCTGGGCTTGATGGCCTGGTGAAGCCGCTGAACCAGCCGGGTTCGGACCTGAACCAGGGTGTTTTCCTTGACCGTGGCGGCGGCGGCATAGGG
This sequence comes from uncultured Desulfobacteraceae bacterium, assembly GCA_964633235.1. Classification (GTDB taxonomy): domain Bacteria; phylum Desulfobacterota; class Desulfobacteria; order Desulfobacterales; family CAZWGD01; genus CAZWGD01. The sequence continues at coordinate 3,470 of CAZWGD010000161.1, forward strand.
GTGCCCGCCGCCGCCGAAAGTCATGCTGACGGCCCCCACGTCGACTTCGGGGATCCGGCTGCGGCCCACGATGTAGACCTTGTTTTCCATCAAAGCCAGGGCAAAAATAACATCGATGTTTTCCATGGCCACCATCTTATGGACCAAAAAGGCAAAATCGGGCACATAGCTGGCAGTGGCCACGGAGGTGAAGACGATATCCACACCGTTTATGTTTTGGTGGGTAGCTTCCTGAATCATGTCATTGAGCAAACCCAGCTGTTCGGCATTGATTTCCCGGGTAATCATGTTGGCGATGACGTTCAAATCGGCGCCCTTGGAAAGCAGAAACGACGCCACGGCAAGATCTCTGGGTGTGGTCGAGGAGAAGGTGAAAGATCCCGTATCTTCATATATGCCCATGCACATCACGGTGGCCTCGTCCGGTGACAGGTTGATACCCCGCTCACGGATCATTTCCCCGATGAGGGTCACCGTGGCGCCGGTGGCTTCAACCATTTCATAATCGCCCCGGATATCGTTTTCACGGGGCGGATGGTGATCATAAACATGAATGGTTATCTCGGGCCGCGCCAACAGCTCGGAAAACTGCCCGATGCGATGGGGCTGGCGAGTGTCCACCAGCACGAGCTTCTTCACCTTGGAAAAGGCAATATCCTTTATGTTCTTGATATTGAACAGGTATACCATTGAGGTGATGAAAAAATTTCTCAGGTTCTTATCCTGGGACCCTGGAAAGACGACGATGGCGTTGGGATACAGCTTCTGGGCCGCCAGCATGGAGGCCACGGCGTCAAAATCCGCGTTCACATGGGTGGTAATGACGGTAAGACCGGACCCGTCTTGGATTTGAGATTCTGTCACTGTCTATCCCGGGGGTTTAGGAGGTTGAAGGGTATCGCCGGCCGGTATTGGTGCTTGCCGGTCAATATTGGCATAGATCACCGCTTTTATCAAGCTCACCCCATATCCGTTCCCGGGTAACCTCCCGCCGCATTTTGAACCAACCAAGCGTAGCGGCGACACATATCTCTTTTCAGACGACTGACCTGTGTGCAGTACTTTAGCGGGCGTTAGATCGTACAAAACTTGACAATATTGCGGTAATATTTTATCAATACTGCCGGATACGAAATATTCTTGAGTATACCCACGAACTCTTTAAAGGGGGAGAAGATAATGCCTACATTTCTTTGGGTTGGAAAAAATAGGGAGAATAAAACCCAAAAAGGGGAAGTGGTGGCCACCAATGAATCCGTGGTCAGGGCCCAACTGATCAGAATGCG
>CAZWGD010000161.1:4765-5973 GCA_964633235.1 uncultured Desulfobacteraceae bacterium
GATTACCCCCACAAAAATTCGTGAAAAGGCCAAAAACCCTTTTGAAAACATTGGTTTTCTGCAACCCCCCGTCCAGCAAAAACACGTCATCTTATTTTGCCGTGAGTTCAGCACCATGATCAACGCCGGCATGGCCATCATCCAGTGCCTGGACATCCTCCAGGCCCAACAGGAAAATCGAACCTTTAAAAAAACCTTGCAGCAGGTTCGGGAATCCGTGGAAATGGGGACCACCCTGGCCCAGGCCTTCGAAAAATATCCCAAGATTTTCGACGAATTTTTTGTGCACATGGTGCATGCCGGTGAGTCCGGAGGCATTCTGGACGTCATTCTAAAGCGCCTCTCCATATACATGGAAAAGGCCGCTAAGTTGAAGGCCAAGGTGAAAGGCGCCATGATTTATCCCACGGTCACCTTTGGGATCGCCACCGTCGTAGTCATGATTATTCTGTACTTCGTTATTCCCGTATTTCAGGAGATGTTTAGCACCCTGGGAGGCGAACTGCCCATACCCACCCAGATCGTGATTACTGCCAGCAAATTTCTACGGACCCAAACCGTGCCTTTTCTGATCACCGTTCTGCTGCTTATCTTTGCCGTATCGCGGCTTAGAAAGACCGAAAAGGGGCGTCTGATGATCGATAGAACCTTGCTGAGGCTGCCGGTGTTCGGCGTGCTGCTTCGAAAATCCGCCATCGCGAAATTTTCCCGTACCATGGGAACCATGCTCTCCAGCGGCATTTCGGTTTTGGACACTTTAGGCATCGTCGCCAAATCGGCCGACAACCGGGTGGTGGAGAGATCGTTGCTGAAAGTGCGCTCGGATGTAGCCCAGGGGAGAACCATGTACGATCCATTGACCGAAAGCGGTGCCTTCCCGCCCATGGTATGCCAGATGGTTGCCGTGGGGGAATCGACGGGAACACTGGATGCCATGATGGAAAAGATCGCCGATTTCTATGAAGACGAGACAGACACCATGGTCAGCTCGCTGACCTCCCTGCTTCAGCCCCTGCTCATGGTGGTTCTGGGCCTGATCGTGGGCGGCATTGTCATCAGCCTGTTTCTGCCCCTGATCAAGGCTCCCGGCGCCGTCATGAAGTAGGACCGAACTGTTTTCCAGTCGAAACCGTGAACAGTCCCGTCCTGAAAAACGTCAGTATTTTAACAGCCTGTGAGATTGACAGCTTTCCGCAGGGTGCTAAGGT
>CAZWGD010000162.1:0-5954 GCA_964633235.1 uncultured Desulfobacteraceae bacterium
TCCCGTCTTCTGGAGCGAGCAGCCAAGCTGAATGACGAGCTGGGTGCCGGCTCCCTGACGGCGCTGCCCATCATTGAAACCCAAGCCGGTGATGTGTCCGCCTATATTCCCACCAATGTTATTTCCATTACCGACGGACAGATTTATCTTGAACCGTCTCTGTTTTTCGCCGGTGTGCGGCCTTCTATCAACGTGGGGCTGTCCGTGTCACGGGTTGGTGGATCCGCTCAGGTCAAAGCCATGAAACAGGTGGCCGGTACGCTGCGGCTCGACATGGCTCAGTTCCGTGAACTGGAAGCTTTCGCCGCTTTCGGTAGTGACCTGGATAAAGCTACCCAACGCCAGTTGACCAGGGGACAACGGTTGGTCCAAATTCTCAAGCAGCCCCAGTATCAGCCCCTGTCCATGGAGAAACAGGTCACGATTCTATATGCGGGGACCCGGGGCTTCCTGGATGAGTACCCCGTGGATGTGGTTGCCAAGTACGAAGCCGGGCTCTACCCGTTTATTGAAGACAGATATCCCCAGATCTATGCTGACTTGGCTGAAAAAATGGAAATCACTGAAGACCTGGACAACTTGATGACGGAAGCCCTGAACGCATACAACGATGAGTTCAAGGATACCATAAAATAATTCTTACCCGTCTCTGGTCGCCGGTAAGCCTATCCCTAGGCTGCCGGCGGACACATGACCGGGTTAAATAAGGGCTGACTTGTATGGCAACGTTAAAAGATGTCGAGCTGAAGATAAAAGGGGTAAAGAAGACCAAGCAGATTACCAAGGCCATGAACATGGTGGCGGCCTCCAGGCTTCGCGGATCTCAATCCAATATGGAAGGCTTCCGCCCCTATGCCGAAAAATTTGCCGATGTCCTGGGAAGCCTTGCCGAAAAGGCCGGTGATGAGGCCAGTCCCCTGTTGGTCTCGCGGGAAGAGGTGAACAATATCCATGTTGTGCTTTTGACCTCCGACAGAGGCCTCTGCGGTGGGTTCAACAGCAATTTGATTGCACAGGCATCACAACTCCTTGAGCAAAAGGCCGCAGACGATGTAGCGTTCTCTTTCACCAATTTCGGCAAAAAGGGGCGTGACTGGTGCCGAAAAGAATCCTTGAAAATCGAAGGCGAACATATCGGTGTCGTCGGCGCTACGGTTTCGTTCAATGTGGCCTCTACCGCCGGCCGCAGTCTGGTGGATGGGTTTTTAAGTGGAAAGTATGACGAGGTTTACATCGTCAGTGCGGAGTTCATCAGCATGTCCCGCCAACTGCCGGTGGTGCAACAGATTCTTCCCATACCCGCCATCACGGAGTCGGAAGCGGACACGGATGATGAAAATGCCCCTTACCAGGCCGAGCATATTTGTGAACCTTCACCGGATGAGCTGCTGAACGATCTGCTGCCTAGAAATGTCTACGTCCAGCTGTTCAGTGCCTTGCTGGAAACGTCCACCAGCGAACACGCCGCCCGGATGATGGCCATGGACAATGCCACCAACGCCTGCAATGATATGATTGAGAGCCTGACCTTGATGTATAACAAGGCTAGGCAGTCGGCCATTACCGCCGAATTGATGGATATCGTCGGCGGCGCCGAGGCCCTTAAGGGGTAAAGTACAAAAAATAACCAATAGCATTTGGGAGGTTCTGTAAATGGGAGAAAATATCGGTAAAATCTTACAGGTTTTGGGCCCGGTCATCGATGTGGAGTTTGAAGCGGGCAAGCTACCGACGATTTACTCGGCGCTTTTAATCACCAATCCGGCGATCAGCGATGAACCGGACAGCATCTGGGTGACAACGTGGTGCGGACCATTGCCATGGATGTAACCGATGGTCTGATGCGGGGACAGGAGGTTAAAGATACGGAAAAGCCGATCATGATGCCGGTGGGTGAGGCCGGGCTTGGCCGTGTGTTGAACGTTGTGGGCAAGCCCGTGGACGGTCTGGGCCCCATCAGCCAGGAAAAGATGCTGCCGATTCACCGCGAGGCGCCCAAATTCACGGAGCAGGACACTTCGGTTCGGGTTCTGGAAACCGGTGTCAAGGTCATCGACCTGCTGGTGCCCTTTCCCCGCGGCGGGAAAATGGGCATGTTCGGCGGCGCCGGTGTGGGCAAAACCGTTATCATGATGGAGATGGTCCATAACATCGCCATGCAGCACGGCGGTATCTCCGTGTTCGCCGGTGTGGGGGAACGCACCCGCGAGGGCAATGACCTCTACCATGAAATGAAGGACTCCGGCGTGTTGCCCAAAGCCGCCTTGATCTACGGTCAGATGACCGAGCCACCGGGTGCAAGGGCCAGAGTAGCCCTTTCCGCCCTGACGGCGGCTGAATATTTCAGGGATGAAGAGGGTCAGGATGTATTGATCTTTATTGATAACATCTTCCGTTTTACCCAAGCAGGATCTGAAGTATCCGCATTATTAGGACGGATGCCTTCTGCGGTGGGGTATCAACCCACATTGGCTGTTGACCTGGGTGAGCTCCAGGAGCGCATTACCTCAACCGATAAGGGCTCGATTACAGCCGTTCAGTGTGTGTATGTTCCTGCCGACGACCTGACCGATCCCGCACCGGCAACCACCTTTGCCCACCTTGACGGCACGGTCGTGTTATCCCGTCAAATCGTGGAGCTGGGCATTTACCCGGCGGTCGATCCCCTGGACTCCAGCTCCCGGATCCTGGATGCCAACTATATCGGCGAGGAACATTACCAGGTAGCCCGGGATGTTCAGCAGATTTTGCAGAAATACAAGGAGCTTCAGGACATCATTGCCATTCTGGGGATGGAAGAGCTTTCCGATGAGGACAAGGTGACCGTTACCCGGGCCAGGAGAATCCAGCGTTTTCTCTCCCAACCGTTTCATGTGGCCGAGGCCTTTACCAATAAACCCGGTGTCTATGTAAAAATAGAGGACACGGTCAGGGGATTCAAAGAGATCTGCGAAGGCAAACACGATGATATCCCCGAGCAGGCCTTCTATATGAAAGGCGGAATTGAGGAGGTCATCGAGGCGGCCAAGGAAATGTCGGAAGCCGAATAGACCTAGACCTGCGGAAGCCTACCATAAATCAAGGGTAAATTATGGCTGAAAATATCAGATTAGAAGTGGTTACCCCGGAAAAATCCGTGGTAAGCGAGGATGTGAAAATCATCATGGCGCCTGGTGAGTTGGGAGAGTTTGGTGTTCTCAACGGTCATACACCGTTTTTAACAACCTTGAAAACCGGTGTCATCCGATATACCGGGGCCGATGGAAAGGAATACTACGCTTTTGTAAGCGGCGGCTTTGCGGAGACGCTTCCCGGTAAGGTGACCATCCTGGCCGAATCGGCTGAAAAACGACCTGATATTGATGTTGACCGTGCCAAGGCGGCTATGGCCCGGGCTGAAAAGCGGCTCGCAGAAGACCGCGCCAAAGAGGATTTCGATTATAAGCGGGCCAAACTGGCCCTCCAAAGAGCCATTTATCGACTGAAAACTGCAGAAATGCACTAGGCTTCACCCCCCAAGCGTTACCCTTTATCCATCCGCCGCGGGGCAATCTGTTGCCCGGCGGCGATGAAGAAGGGGCAACCGGCAACTAGTACGGAATCCGCCGGTGGAACGGAACCGGAAACGGAGCGCTTTTCCGGGCAGACCCTGCAAAACAGCCGTTTCAAGCTGTGGGGTGGCTGCGGAACACTATGCCCACGGGTGATACCGTCTCTGAAAGGGCAAGCCAAATCTTGGTTTGCCCTTTTTTATGGGGCGGTTTCCAGATGAATCCTAACGGTCCGATATCCGGCCTGCCCACTAGATACGGAATGTAATCCGATGATCCGTGTAAAAAAAGAAATTGCAGTGATAATCCTTGCCGCCGGGCAAGGTACCCGCATGAAGTCCAACAAAGCCAAGGTGCTGCATTCCGTCGCCGGCAAACCCATGATCGAGTACGTGGTGGAAACCGCCGGAAAGATTGCGGGCGATGAAGTGATCGTCGTGATTGGACATCAGGCAGAGAAAGTGCGGCAGACGGTCCTGAAGACCGCCAAGGTGAAATTTGCCGTCCAAGACCAACGCAAAGGCACGGGGCATGCGGTTTGGTGCGCCCTGCCGCAGGTTTCAAAACAAGCAGAACTAGTGGTCATTTTATGTGGAGATGTGCCGCTGTTGCGCTGGGAAACCATCCGCACATTAGTTGATGACCACCAAAACGCCGGGCGTGATTTAACCTTTCTGGCCGTCGACAAGGACCCCCCCCATGGATATGGGCGGGTCATTATGGATGAAAACCGACGGGTGTCCGCCATTGTTGAGGAAGCGGATGCCACCCCTGACCAGAAAAAGATTACGACGATAAATGCCGGTGTCTACTGCATCAATAAAAAACTGTTGGAAGATTCATTACCGAAAATTCAGGCTAAAAATGTCCAGGGGGAGATGTATTTGACGGACATTGTGGAGATCGCCTGCGGAGCCGGGAAAACGGTGGGTGTCCTGATCGGCTCAGATGAGGCCCAGCTGGCCGGTATAAATACCCTCGTAGATTTAAAAGCACTTGAAAATATTGTCCATACTGAGCAATTCAAAACAACTTGACTTTATCCTGGAAAAATAGTATTTTTTATATCAGGAAAGAATAGGAGCAGGGGCATTGGATAGAGAACTCATTTTGAGACAGTTCGAAGAGATTGAAAATAGGGTTGAGGGGTTGATCGCCAAGTGTAAGTCGCAGGAAGCGGCCAACGCGGAGCTTACCGAGAAAATCAGCCGTCTGGAAGCTGAGCTTGAACAGAAGACAGCGGCCGAAAATCGGTTTGTAGAAGAGAAGGAGTTGATTCGATCAAAAATTGATGGTCTCCTCAGCAAATTTGATGCCTTTTCCGAAATGCGGTCGTCCTAGAGAAAGCCAGAGATAAAACGATCTTCCGGAAAAAGATGTCGACGGCCGGGTATCTGGCCAGGAATCAAATCAGGCATCCGGCTGATATCCGGGGAGGTCGACGGACACATGATCAAACGCCGAAAATGGTCCCAGCAGGTTTTCAGGGGGCGGCGGAAGGGTTGAGCGCTTGCTCAGTGAAGCAGCAGATCAATATAAGACTTTTCGGACAAACCTATCGTTTTGAGTCGGTATACGGACCGCATAGGGCTCAGGCCGTCCGTGATCTATTGCTCAATGAAGTGCAGAGAATTGAAAGTCACTATGCAACGCAATCCCAACATATTTCAAAGTTCGCCATACTGGTTTCCGCGGCCTTGAACATCGCGAATGACAATATTGAATTCAAAAAGCATGAATCGGCCTTTTTAAAAGAAATTGATAATCGTTCGGAAAGCATTTTACAACTATTGAACGGAGAATAAGGGGTTACGGGGAATTGGCACCACAAATCATGCGGAGGCACATCGCTCCTGCCCGCGCCGAGACCACACCCATCGGTCTTCTACCGGCAACGGCCGGCCGGGCCGACCGCTACTCATTTGCAGCGTGCATTTATTTTTCCCGCGAATCCGCGATAAGATGGATTGAAGGTCTGCGCATTGCATAATTTATGATGACGCTTGATAAAGAAAAATTACCAGTTAGATGCGGTTTTGCTTTACACATCAAATGATGATTGATACTCTCTTAGAGTCCTTAAACCGTTGGATGCACTCGTTCATCTCAATGTTTTTGGAAATGGTGGCCCCTGCCGTGTTCGTGATTGGAAGATGTACTTTGAACCAACACTATACAAACGGGAGCTTTCACTGGTTTCGGTGTGCAGGTTCTGCTTGTACAGAAAAGCCTAAAGAAGCTACAAGGCACCCACTTCAAGGGTCTGGATCAAAGGCCTGCCGACACGGCACAATGGCGGGGGTTTCCTTACCGCTCCATCGATTGCTCCCCATGATATGAGATCTAAGAAGCACTTATCAAGCAGCGCCATATAATATGTAACGACGCCTTTCCGCACAAGAT
>CAZWGD010000163.1:0-2564 GCA_964633235.1 uncultured Desulfobacteraceae bacterium
ATCAACAGGGTTATCATACCCTGCAGTAAAAGTGAATTTTGAAACACGCCCCCGCTCAGGGCCACACGATCCAATCCCGTATCCCGGCGTATGATCCGGCACATGTCCGTAAACAGCACCGTCAGGGTGGCATGAAAGCGCCGGCTGATCTCCGCCGGCGCCGTCCCCTCCACCTGGTCCCGAACCACCTGGCGCAGGATGGGCGCGGGCGGTATCCTATACGGTCCTTGGCCTTCGATCATGAAATCGTAGGCTTTCCCGGCGGCGTCATCGGCGATCATCTCCAGGGCCATGGCTGCCTGACCTTCAAAGCTAATCTCATGGCGGATGCCCAAAATGGCCGCCACCCCGTCAAACAGGCGGCCCAGGCTGGACGTCAGGGGGGAGTTGATCTTTTTTTGAATCATCTCCAGGATAACGGCCAGGCGGGTGGGCTCCACAGCCTTTAAAATCGGCAGATCCAAATTCTGAATATCGTCACCCAGGGCATCGTAAAGATAGCTGATACCCATCCGCCAGGGTTGTTTAACGGCGGCTGCACCGCCAGGCATGGGAATATACGCAAGATGCCCCACGCGGTCAAAGCGACCCGGTTCGGCCACCAGAACTTCCCCGCCCCAAATGCGACCGTCGGTCCCATAACCGGTTCCGTCTAAAGCCAGACCGATTACCTGGCCGTCGATCTTGTTTTCGGCCATACAAGCGGCGATATGAGCATGATGGTGCTGCACACCTACCCGGTGAACCCCCTCGCAGGCCTGGGCGTACCGGGTGCTGAAATAATCCGGATGCAGGTCATGGGCCACGATTTCGGGAGTAACGTCAAGAATGCCTTTCAGATGCCCGATGGTTTGTTTGAAAAAGTCAAAGGCGGCCGCATTTTCAAGATCACCGATATGCTGGCTTAGAAAGGCTTGGTCTCTCCGGGTCAGACAGATGGTGTTTTTCAACTCGGCCCCACAGGCCAGAATCGCCGGCAGTTCTTTTTTCAGAAAGACCGGCGACGGCACCACCCCCCTTGATCGCCTGATATAGCGTCCTTCAGCGGCCGTTTTTTTAATGATGGCGTCGTCGGCCCTGAGATAGATATCCCGGTCATGGATGAGAAAATAATCCGCGATGCGGGAGAGGCGCTGAAAGGCTTCCGCATTCCCAATGGCGATGGGCTCTTCGCTGAGATTGCCGCTGGTCATTACCAGGACGGTGCCGACATGCTTCATCAGCAGGTAGTGCAGTGGTGTATAGGGCAGCATCACGCCAAAATAGCGATTTTCCGGGGCCACGGTCGGTGCCAGCGTGTTGGGGTGTTTTTTGGCCAGTAAAACGATGGGCCGTCGTCTGGAGCTCAGCATCACTTCTTCATGGGGGTCGACATGGGCGAATCGGCGGATTCGATCAAGATCGGCGGCCATCACGGCCAACGGTTTTTCTTCCCGGTGCTTTCGGTTCCGCAATTGCATTACGGCCCCATTGTTTTCCGCATCAACGGCTAGGTGGAATCCCCCCAAACCCTTCACGGCAAGGATATGCCCCTCTTTCAGCAGTTGGGCGGCTTTTTGGATGGGATCTTCCCCCGCTAAAGGGTGTTCCCGGTTATCGAACAGGGACACCCGGGGTCCGCATACGGCGCAGGCATTGGGTTGGGCATGAAACCGTCGGTTAAGGGGGTCTTGGTACTCGGCCAGACACAGAGGGCACATATCGAATACCTTCATGGCGGTGTTGGGCCGGTCATAGGGAATATCGTCGATGATCGTATAGCGGGGGCCGCAGTTGGTACAGTTGATAAAAGGATAGCCAAACCGGCGGTCCGAGGGATCGAACATCTCTCTCAAGCAATCATCGCAGACGGCCATATCCGGCGAAATCAGCGTCGCTTTATGGGTAGCTCCCGTACTGGTCGTGATGGTGAAGGTGGTGGCGTTTTTTTGGGCTGCGGGGCGGGTACGGATTCCGGTAATTTGAGATAGAGGGGGGGGGCTTTTTTGCAGTTTCTCCTGAAAGGCATCGATGCTCTTTGAAGGGCCTTCCAGGTGGATGGTCACTCCCCGAGCGGTATTGGCAACCGTTCCCTTGAGATGATATTGGGTGGCCAGCTGATAGACAAACGGCCGAAATCCAACCCCTTGAACGATACCACTGATCTCAAACCTGCAGGCGGTGATATCAGCTTTCATGAACGGCTATCATTTCTGCGGCGTTGACTGCGGTGTGTCGGAATCCAGACCTTCCACATGGGCCAGGGTTTTGCGTAAAATCGACAGGGATTCGCGGGCGGCCTCATCGTCGATTGTTTTGATGGCAAACCCGGCGTGTACAATCACCCAGTCACCCACCCGGGGATTTTCCAACAGCAGCAGGCTGGCCTCGCGTCTGACCCCGTCTACATCGATAGTGGCCATGTCATTTTCAATGCGGGTAATTTTGGATGGAATCGCAAGGCACATGACGTTCCTTTCCCTTTCTATAGGTCACACCTAGACGGTCAAGCTCCTTTAGCACCATTTGGATCACGGCTTCCATGCGGCCCTGTATCTCGGGGCTCAGATCTAGGCTGGTGGTTT
>CAZWGD010000163.1:2574-5920 GCA_964633235.1 uncultured Desulfobacteraceae bacterium
GTTTCGATATCCGCCGGCTCCACACCGATAATAACGGTTTCCGGGACCTTTTCCAGCGCATGGCAAAGGGTTAAAGCCTCCAGAAAATCGACCTGGTGGATGGAGTTTTTGGCCCTGATCCGTTGGGGGACGGCATCCCCGGTCAACCGATACAGATCTCCCGGGTTTCCCCCGTTCCGAATGGCATCCACCACGATGAGATGATCGGCTTGGGAAATGTATCCCAGCAGGTTTACCCCCAGAACCCCGCCGTCGATAACGGATACATTGGCGGGGAATTCGTAGCGTGCGTCCATCTCTTCGATGACTCTAACGCCGAAGCCTTCATCGCGCAACAGGATGCACCCCACACCCATGATCATAACATGCGGTTTTTTCATCAGTCCGTTTTTCCCTATATAGTGGCCATCCAGACCATACGCAATAGGTCATATATCCTGCCTCATTAGCCCACCTTCGTCAAGCATATCCGCTGAGTATTCCAGGACACCCACATGGGGAACCCATGAAGCGTAGCGGTGATGCGCATCTCTTTTCTGCCGGCCGATCTGTTTGCCGGGCTTTAGCAGCCGTTAGCCTGAGCCGGCTGGTAACATCCATAGGTGCCTGAAAAATGGTTACCGGCACGTCACACAACGCTCTGTCGGCATGGGAAAACGACTTTGGTTTCCTGAAGCGGCGGGTAACTAGTGAGGGATGCTCAAGCCTCCCGCAGACGCGGGAGGCTTGAAACAAGGAGGTTGTTACAACGCGCGGACCTTGTACACCTGGTTGGAATCCGGATCGATGACATGCACGCCGCAGGCAACGCATGGATCGAATGAGTGCACGGTACGCAATACTTCCAGGGGTTGTTTGGGATCGGCTACCGGTGTTCCAATCAGGGCTTCCTCCACCGGTCCAAGCTTGCCCTTGCTGTCTCGCGGACCTAAATTCCAGGTTGAGGGCACCACGTACTGGTAATTCTTAATCTTGCCGCCTTCGATTTCGATCCAGTGCCCCAGGGAGCCCCGGGGGACGTCGTTCAATCCGTACCCCATGCCCTTGTCCGGCATTTCCCAGGATTGGTACGTGGCGGTATTACCGCTTTTCACATTTTCCACCAATTGCATGATCCAGGATTCGATGCGTTTGCCGATGACCAGGGTCTCGATACCGCGGGCCGCGGTTCTGCCGAGGGTCGAAAACAGGGCGCCAACCGGAACATCCAGCTGCTTGAGAACGGCGTCCACTACCTTTTTCACTTCTTCATGGCCCTTGGCATAGGCCACCAGCACCCTGGACAGCGGTCCGACTTCACAGGGTTCGTCCTCATACCGGGGGGCTTTGAACCAGGAGTATTTTCCATTGCCGGGCCGGTATTCGGGATCGCCCTGAATCGGCTTGGTCTCACCCTCATAGGGGTGCTTGGCCCCACCGTCTTCATACCATGACCGGGTGACATGTTCGGTCACTTCACCCTGTTCGGCCATCTTGACGCCGGCCAGGTCCCTTTTCAGGATCACACCCCGGGGCATGTATAAGCTTTCCGGCTCCTGATCACTCTCCGGCAGCTCTCCCCAGGCCATGAAGTTGCTCGTACCCCCCACGGCGCCCCAATCCTTATAAAAGGAAGCCACCGCCAGCAGGTCCGGAATGTAGACATTTTCAATAAAAGCCTGGGTTTCTTTCCAAAGGTATAGGAACTCGGCGATGCGGTCTGGGGTCAGATCCTTTACACAGGTGACGCCGCCGATGGCCAGGGACTGCAGGTGCGGATTCTTGGCACCGAAGATGGCATGCATCCGGGCGGTACGGGCTTGGAGCTTCAAGGCCTCGATATAATGGGCGGCCGCCATGAGGTTGGCCTCCGGCGGCAGCTTATAGGCCGGATGTCCCCAGTAGGCGTTGCTGAAGGGACCAAGCTGACCGCTTTCCACAAAGGTTTGCAGCCGCTGGGCCACTTTCTTGTAGTAGGCCGTTCCGCCTACGTTGGCATTGCTTACACTATCCGCCAGGGCCGCGGTTTTGGCGGGGTCCGCTTTTAGGGCACTGACAATATCAACCCAATCCAGCGCGTGCAGATGATAGAAGTGGACGATATGGTCTTGCTGGAATTGCGCTCCGTGGAGCATGTTTCTAATAATGCGCGCATTTTCGGGGATCTTTACCCCAACGGCCATTTCGACTGCCCTCGCCGAGGACAGATAATGGGTATAGGTTCAGACCCCGCAGGAACGCTGGACAAAGAGTGGCGCGTCACGCGGATCCCTGCCCTGAAGAATCAATTCAATACCTCTGAACATCTGAGCGGAACTCCAGGCGTTAACGACCTTTCCACCCTCTACCTCCACCTCGATTCTAAGGTGACCTTCTATTCTGGTAATCGGATCGATTGTTATTCTGCTAGCCATGTCATCTCCTCTCTTCTTTCCAAAAATGGATATCTATTCTTCGGCACGATAACCGTTAGGCTTCCTCAAAAAACGGGGTCATGTTGTCCCAGAAATTCGGTTCGCTGCATCCGATGCAGGGATGGCCGGCTTCGATAGGCCAGCTTGTGCCGTCATTAAACTTGGCAACGGGACAGTTGTTGTAGGTATCCGGGCCCTTGCAACCCATTTTGTACAGACAGTACCCCAGTGCAGCCTCTTCCGAGCCGAAGGTTTCCACGAATTCGTCGTTTTCGAAGTGGCTTCGGCGCGGACACTGATCGTGGATGGTTTTACCGTAGGCAAACATGGGTCTGCCAAGTTCATCCAGGGCCGGTAATTTGCCCAGGAGGAGATAGTTAACCACCGTTCCCACAAAGTTGACGGGATTGGGCGGACATCCGGGGATATTCACGGTTTTTATGCCCAGAGCCTCTCCCAACCCCTTATATCCGCCGGGGTTGGGTGCGGCGGCCTGGACGCCGCCGTAGGCCGAGCAGGTGCCGATAGAAATCACGCCGGCGGCCTTGGTGCACACATCCTGGGCAATCTCCAGGAATGTCCGCCCCCCGATTTTCCCGTAGGCGCCGTTGTATTTGGTCGCCACGGCCCCTTCAACGACACACACGAATTTACCGGCGTATTTTGTTACCGCATTGTGCAGCTGCTCTTCGGCTTGCTGGCCGGCCGCCGCCATGATGGTTTCATGGTATTCAACTGAAAGGAGTTCAAGCACCAGATCATCCACATAGGGGTACTGGGTCCGGAGAAACGCCTCGGAGCACCCCGTGCATTCCGCAAAATGCAGCCAGATGACCGGTGGACGCTGGGCAGGGGATGCAAAAACGTCGGCCACCTTGGATATATATGCAGCCGAAAGGCCCATGGTTGCTGTTAGGAAAGTACAGTACTTCATGAAGTCCCTTCGCGAAACC